>DAIPYY010000080.1:0-3224 GCA_036782475.1 Candidatus Saccharimonadota bacterium | reverse complement strand
CTCGGTCCCAATACACCGCCGTTCAAAGGCAAAGAGGGGCAGTTCACGACCTCGCGCCAAATCGGCGAGCGCCTGCAGAAAGAATTGGAAACCAATGTGGGGCTGCAAGTCGAAGACAACGGCATCGGCTTCACTGTCGCCGGCCGCGGTGAGCTGCACCTCGGCGTGTTGATCGAATCGATGCGCCGCGAAGGCTACGAGTTCGAAGTCGGTCGTCCGCAGGTCGTCACACACGTGGAAAACGGCGTCGAAGTCGAACCTGTTGAAGAAGTTATTATCGAAGTACCCGCCGAACACGTCGGCACCGTGCAAATGGAGCTCGGCCAGCGCCGGGCGACACTCAAAGAGCAGTTCGCAAGCGCGAGTAAGGGCGTCACGAAACTCGTCTATAAAATGCCCACCCGCAACCTCCTCGGTATGCGCAATATCCTGCTCACGAATACCAAAGGCACCATCGTCATGAACAGCCTTGTCACCGGCTACGCACCGGTTGGGCAGTCTCTGGAGCAGCTGCGGAACGGCGTGCTTATCGCCTGGGAAACCGGCACTACCATGCCCTATAGTTTAGAAACCGCCGAAGCCCGCGGCACGCTCTTCATCGGTCCGGCCGAACAAGTCTACGCCGGGCAGATCATCGGACTCAATACCCGCCGCGAAGACATGGAAATCAACGTCTGCAAGGCCAAACACCTTACCAACATGCGCAGTAAATCGTCCGACGGCGTCGTGCAGCTGACACCCCCGACCATCTTCAGCCTTGAGCAGTGTCTCGATTTTATCGAGAACGACGAGCTGCTGGAGGTCACGCCGAAACACCTGCGCCTGCGCAAACGCGAACTCGATCACACCGCCCGCAAACGTCAGAACCGCAGCTAGGAAAACAAACCGCTGCTGCTTGCAACGGGTCCTGCGCGGGGCTATCATGATCGATATGCACGGAGAGAAGCGCGGTGAATTTCTAGTAGTCACTCTTACGAACGAAGAATGTCTGCGGGTTAAGGACGGCGATATCCTGGGCGACCGGGTGAATCCAGTGTACCCCGATGCAAAAATCGAAGTGCGCAAACTGAGTGATTACTATGAAGTGCCAGACGGAGACATTGACCGCGGCCATGTCGCAGAACAGGCCATCGCAGAGGTATTTGGCAACGAAGATATGTGCTTGTATGTCCCCGACGAGTGTGTCGAAACCGTCTTTTATCCGAGCGTTACCATTCCCCCGGAACGGATTATCTCGCCTATGGCGAACCCGGAATATGTCGAACACTACAAATCCCATGTATCGCCTGCCGGCATCAAGGTGGTATTCGAGGGGTCGTTGGTAGTCGTCGACATGACCGCGGCGTATTAATTCCTGAACCAAGAATAGGTTCGGCATCGCTACCCATGAACGCTCTGCTGCGGCAGTACTTCGGGATAGCCCGGAAACTTACCGCAGCGTAAACATCAGGGCAAGACTGACCACCTGTACTGCTTATGCTTGCATAGCAGTGAACGTAAGCCTATAATCTGACAGGTTTTTTGGAGGACACGCTATGGGCCGCTCTACAGATTACGAATTACTGCCACCGCGATACGGCGCGTCCGAATCTTTTATGCCCGCCACTTTGGATGCGGTGCCGCCGTCCGATCCGGAAATCCCCCCGTACTATAAAGGGGTATATGTAGAGGCGCTTGGAAAAACGATACGCCCGCTGCGAGTTGGTAATTACGGGCAGTTGCTGAGTCAGGTATACGCGCCAGAAATGCATCGTCAAAGGGCGTACGCCACCGATCCGCGGTACCGCAATCTCACGCAGGTGCATGCCGTATTGACGCGGAGAAGAGTCGTGCCGGACCTGTTCTCATACGGTGTATCTTCAAGAAGCACCGTTGATTTTTCGGAGTTGGTGTATTCGCCCGAGCTGCGATACGATGCGGATAAAGCCGCCAGGCGTCGTGCAGTCGTCGTCAGCTGGGCACAGCGGCGGCAGGTGATGGCTGAGCACCTCACGGAAGTCATAGCGCAGCATCCCGATCTCTATGCCGTGGCGGAGGACATGATGTCGGCAAAAATGCCCGGCGAGCGCAAGCTTTTCGCGGCCCAGCTGACCGGAATTGCGCATATTTCCCTGAAAGGAGTGATGTTTTACGAGCCGGTCGTGCAGTCAAGGCTTGGTGAAATAGGCTTGCTCCCACTCGATTTTTATATGCTCGGCGGCGCGTTCGCCCCGGCGTTGCCTGCGGTGAAGTGATAAGGAGATTACAGCACCGCGCCCTGTGTGGCGCCATGGCCGGTCTCTGCGTCGTATATAGTATCTTCGGTATTCAAAGTGGTGAGGATGCTGGTGGTGGTGAGACTGGCCTGGATCTTCAACTGGTCACATGAGAGCGCCCGCAGGCTCTGCAGTTTATCGGTGAGTTCCTTTGCGTAACGGCGGGCGTTAGCGACATGGCCGTCCTCGTGTAGTTGCAAGCTTGTCTGGTACTTGTTCCAAGCGGCGAGGTCGCTCGCATTCAGGCGGGCTTCGCTGCTGATCGTAGGCAAGAACTGAGCGATATGCAGCCCGACGCGGACGTTTTTGAGCGTGCATGCGCCGTCGGAAGTAGGCGATACAGTATATGTCCAGTTGATCTGCCGGGCTGTGATAGCATGGTAATCGCCGGCGACCCGAGCGCGGGCAGCGCACATAGTAACGGCGTTTCGCATACCGCTAAGCGAAGTGGCCTTGAGAGCATAGGTGTACGGAGTGTCGACCACCACGGTCAGGCCGTCGGAGAGGTTAAGAACGTCAAGTTGATCCGGTGATACGTAGGGAACGGCAACGGTGCAGCCGGTCGTCGACGCTGCGGTAGAGGATACCGCCAGGCTGCTCAGCGAGATAGATCCCGGTGCGCTCGCACTGGCAGAGTCCGTGGACGCCGTATCGGCCGAGGCGGCGCGGGTCGTATCAACGAGAACGCGGCCGCTCGGTGCCGCGGCCGGCGTAGCGGCAGCGACAGAACGCGAATATAGCGTCCAAAGATTGCCATACAAACAGATGGCTATGAGCGCGAGGCCAAGCGTATGTAAACCGGATTTCGGCGTAAAAAAAGAGGACTGATGTCCCCTCATAGATATACCCATAACGTAACTCCACCAGGCGTATTGGACCTGATGGTTACATTATATCACAATAATTCCCATTTTGTCAAGTATTTCCCCAAGAATTACTCTTAGGCGACGGCGGTGGCGCGGACAGTCC
>DAIPYY010000079.1:0-3445 GCA_036782475.1 Candidatus Saccharimonadota bacterium | reverse complement strand
ACATCACCGTCACGAGCAGATAGGGCACGAATGGTTGGGTACTCTCATAGAAGCTTGCTTTGAGCTTTGGCTTGTTGCCGGACAAAAACTCCCGGGCAGCCCATAAGATAGCCAGACAGCATATAGTAGAGATAAGTATCTGGTACACGCCCGAGGCTGCACTTAAACTTGTCGCGCTGCTCTGGAAGAACGTCCCAAGCTGGCTTATGCCCGCGCCGAGCTTACCCGTAATACCGCTGGCATCAGCGATAGCCGTTGACGAAGTGTCGACCGACACGCTGAAGCTACGCACGAATATAAGCACGCCTATCCCATACACCAAGGTAATGCCCCCGAACGTCCGCCAACCTTTCTTCATCAAGTTTGCGGCTTGTTTTAGCAGGTGCCACGTAGACGGTACCGCGCGACGAGGCGGTACGGGTACGCGTCGTCGCCATGTCAGCGGGTTATACCAATGTTTCTCCGGCAGCTGCAACCGCCGGACCGACCGTGCTTTGACGGACGTACCATGAGACACACTGTTGGCATTCGCCATATACCTGTTATTCCTCCTGCTGACATGTAGTATACCTCAAAACCGCTTTTGCCTGGAAGCGCCAAACTGGTACGATAGTAAGTATGAGATTGGTGGCTGTACCAACGCCGAAACCGGCAGTTCAGAGACAGCGCCGCCATATAAAAGGGTGGGCAATGTTGTGTCTCGTGCTTCTTGTCGCCGCAGGCGTCACGATGTATATGCGGCCGCTGCCTTCGGCGACGGTCCAGCTGTCGTTACCGGCTAGCCCCGCCGTTACACAGCCTTCGCTGGCATGGCCGGCGGCGGGCAAAGCGGCCCTCAGTGCCGAGGGATATACTTTCATCGCTTCCAATACTTCTTCGACCGGGGTGTCGACCGCCAGTATCGCGAAAGTCATCACCGTCCTCTGTGTGCTCCAAAAATACCCCCTCAAGCCCGGTGAAACCGGCCCCACGTTGACGATGACGGCTGGCGATGTCGCAAGACTGGAGAAGGAAATTGCCCGGAACGGCACTCATCTCGATATCGTCGAAGGTGAGCAATTGACCGAATACCAGGCCATCCAGGCCATCATGCTTCCCTCCGCCAACAATATCTCTGACACGCTTGCGGTATGGGCTTTCGGCAGTATAGACGCCTACCTGACCTATGCGAATGCCTATGTGGAGGCTCACGGCATGTCCCAGACGTACGTAAAGGGCGATGCAAGCGGTTTTGACCCTACAACAGTCAGCACCACGGCTGACCTCATAACCCTCGCCAAATTGGCGCTACAGCAGCCGGTGCTTATGGAGATAGCAGGCCAGCAATCCGCTACCTTCCAGACCGCCGGGACCGTCTATAACCACAATACAAAAGCGGGGGACGGCATCATCACCGGGCTCAAAACCGGCCGTAATGACGGCAACAGCGGCTCCGTCCTCTTTACTGCCACAGTGGGGAAGGGCGCTGAGGCGGTGCAGCTTGCCGGAGTGGTAGCCGACGCCGGGACGCTTAAGAATGCCCTTGACAGTGCAGAGACCCTCGTAAAAAGTGCGGCCGACGATTTTGTTACGACAACACACATACATAAAGGCGAAGTCGTGGGGACAATCCGGACTGCCTGGGGGTCGACCGCCGCGGTCGTCGCAGGCAGCGACGCGTCACTGCGGCATTGGGGAGGATCGAAAGTATATCAGGCGGTCGAGAAAGAACCGCTCATCGACGGCACGAAGGAAGCCGTTGTCGCCACCCTCCATCTGAAAGCGGACGGGCACAAAAGCAGCACGAAATTGCTCGTCAGCCAGCCGACTGCTCCTCCGGGTATCTGGTGGCGCCTCTCTCATTGGCGATAATAACACCACCAAGGTTGCATTTATATTTAATTTGTGCTAATATAGGTAAATAAGGAGTTCATGAATCATGGAACGAGGTAGAGTCGGCGTTAAAGTTGCGGCAGGTCTGATGGGAGCGCTTGCGTTGGCAGGGTGTGAGCATCATGGATACATAGATAACACGGGCAACTCCCAGACAAGTATGGAGCAAATAATCTTTCATCCTGATGGAACGGCAGAGACTGCTGACCATACATACGCGTGCAGCGGTATGAATCTGGTCCGCACGCCCAAAGAAACCACTGTTGGTATTCTCGAAACAAGAACCTTTCTCAACGATGCCGCTTGCGTGGGCGACCAAAAGCTCACCCCTGAAGACGTTATCGTAGCAAACCAGTAGTCTAGCCCCTGCGAACTGCACAGTTTTGAATCCGGGTGACTTTTTCTATGGCTAAAATGTATACTAGTGCCATGATTGCCCCGCTTCCTGCTGATTTTTTTCGCCGAAACCGCCAAGTATTACGCCGCGAATCCGAGCAGATATTGCCGATCATCGTTCCCGCGAACGGCTTGCTGCAGCGTACCGCCGACACGACGCTTCCTTTTACCCAAGACAGTAATTTTTGGTACCTGACAGGGGTGGATGTGCCTGATGCCGTGGTTGTTATTACGCAAAGCGAAGAGTTTATCATCGTGCCTGGACGAAGCGACACGCGAGCGACGTTCGATGGTGCGGTCGATTTTGACGTACTGCGCAGCCGTTCGGGCATTGCGGACATATATGATGATGACGAGGGCTGGCACAAGCTTGAAACGATTATCAAACGTCGGGGAATGTTCGCCGCTCCGCTCGCGCCCGCGGCATATATCAGCACCTATGGTATCTACGCCAATCCCGGACGGAAGCGCACGTTGACCAAAATCCACCGGCTCGTGCCCGAAGCGGTCGCGCATGATCTCCGTCCAGTATTGACAAGACTCCGCGCCCGCAAGCAACCCGAGGAGTTACATTGCATGCGGGCGGCTATCGCGCTTACCAAGAAAACCCTTGCCTCGTTAGAAGACAGCACTGATTTCTCCGCAATGCACCACGAATATGAAGTGGAAGCGGCTATTACCCACGCCTTCCGCGCGGCCGGGGCGGCCGGACACGCCTATGCACCCATTGTCGCGGCGGGTCCCAATGCAACGACGCTGCATTATGTGACAAACAACAGTCCCATCGCCCCGACAGACTTTGTCGTCATCGACGTCGGCGCCGAAATAGAGCACTACGCGGCAGATATTACCCGAACTCTACACCAGGGAACACCTAGCCCCAGGCAAACCGCCGTGTACGAGGCCGTGCAGGCAGCACAGGCAGCAATCATGGATCAGTTGAAGCCTGGTATCATGATGCAAGAAGTCGAAAGCTTCGCCGAGAAAATCATCGGCCAGGAGCTCAAAGCGCTCGGTCTTATCAGTGATTCGACGGACAAACGTGCCATTCGCCGCTTCTATCCGCATAGCTCGTCCCATTTTCTGGGGCTCGACGTACATGACGTCGGCGACTACCATTCACCGCTTGAGCCGGGCATGGTGTTGACATGCGAGCCGGGCATTTATATCCCCGCAG
>DAIPYY010000078.1:0-3509 GCA_036782475.1 Candidatus Saccharimonadota bacterium | reverse complement strand
CGGTCCATACCACCATTTGAGAAATGCAGCCATAAGCATGATAGGTCTATTGTAACACCTCGCGGCCAGGTCATAGTGTCGGGCTTGGCCAGAAGTATGGTAGTATGCGTAGTATATGGCTCGTATCACCCTCCATCCCGATCCAAAAGCCCTCCATCAATTGATGGTGGCGACTGGCGCGGTGGCGATCGGCGTGTGTGCTTTCGTAACGCTGTTCTTCCTGCGAATAGTCCCTTTGCCTTCGCGTGCGGCAATGACAATCATCGCATTGACGTGGGTCGGCCTGCCCCTGCTCTGGGCAATCACCTCGATCGTTATGAGGAAGAAGTGGCACAAAACGAGTTATATCATCGGTGACAACCATCTGACCGTTCGAAAAGACGGCTTCATGAGCGGTGTTTCTCAACAGATGTACCGATATGACACGATGATTTCGCTCAAGGTCGAACAATCGTTTTGGGGCAGACGCAGCGGCTACGGAACGCTACGCATCACGCTGCCCAGGATCGAGGACGAAGTAGCACTGTCGTATGTACCCGATCCAGCAAATTTCGCGGCGCTCGTCAAAGATCACATCACCCGCGGCCGGTCGGAGATAGACGTCGTCGGACCCTAGCCTATCCCTTGCCATAGGGAGTATAATAGGATCAATATGGCAAAAAACAACACTTCTGAAATTGGATTCGACCCATGGCTGGCTACACCGGCGGATTACCGTACGTTTTTGAACGGGGGTCAGATTGACTTTGATAGAAAGGACGGCAACCGTACGCCCCAAGTACTCGTCGAGGATGCCGCGAAAAAAGGGCTGTGGGTATTTCCGCTGGTCGAAGGGAACGCTCCCACGCTGGTGAGCCCTAGGGATTATCAAGTAATGGACAAAGGCGCGGTTGTCACCAGGTATGGCGATACGGATTTTCCTGACGGTGTGCTTGTCGTTTATCCGGGGCCGGATAAGGCGCCGCATTCAGCGTACGTTGGTATCGGCCGTTCGTTTCGTTCCTGGCGTCGAAATAGACGCGTAAATATCTAAAAATCGCTGGTTCTTTAAAAAATAACTCCCGTGCGGGGAGTTTTTTTATGGCGGAGGGAGAGGGGATATCGGCTTCGCCTCCTCCGCTCACTCCGAAAAGAAAATGAACCTCCGGTTCGCTTTCTTTTCTGTCGTTCGCTGCACCGAACCCATTTTTGCTATCGCAAAAATCCGGGTTCTCGTTCGCCTGTCTCAACCAGTTGCAAAAACCCACCTTGCGGTGGGCTCTTACAACTGGCGGAGGGAGAGGGATTCGAACCCTCGATGCAGTTGCCCGCAAACCGCCTTTCCAAGGCGGCGCCATAGACCACTAGGCGACCCCTCCGTACGGCTCTATGATAGCAGATTGTCCGTATGTTGCGAAAATAACGTGTATTTTAGTAACTTCCCCGTTGCGGGACTTGGAAAACAGAGGTAAAATAACTAGTAAATGGCTCTCATCGAACTGAAAGACGTCAGCAAACTGTACGGCTTCGGTGACGCTACCAGTGTAGCGCTCGAGGAAGTCAGTCTCGCTATTGAGCAAGGCGAATGCGTCGCAGTGATGGGACCGAGTGGTTCCGGCAAGAGTACGCTCATGAACATTATCGGCTTGCTTGATAGGCCGACACACGGCGATTATCTGCTGAACGGCCGTCGTGCGAGCAGGATGTTTTCAAACCAACGGGCCCGGATCCGCCGCGATAAAATCGGCTTCATATTCCAGACATTCAATCTTTTGCCGCGGCTCACGGTGCTTGAGAATGTGGCTCTTCCCCTGCTCTATAAGAACCTGTCGGTTTCACGGCGCAATAACCGCGCCCAGGATATGCTGGAGCGGGTCGGGCTGCAAAAACGGGCGTATTACTATCCGAATCAACTCTCCGGCGGGCAGACGCAATGTGCCGCGATTGCACGGGCTCTCGTCAACAATCCTGAAATTATCATCGCTGACGAGCCTACGGGTAATCTTGATACGGAAAATTCGCGTCTGGTCATGGAACTGCTCGCTGAAATTTACAAAAGCGGCAATACCGTGATCTTTGTGACGCACAACCCGGAGCTGACGCGGTACGCGACACGTGTCGTATATATGCGTGACGGCATGATTCAATATGATGAGCGCAAGCAGCTCGGTGTGGTCGGCGAATATGCGCGGACTGTTTTGTATACTCCCGAGCTGACTGCCGAGGATGAAGATGCGGCCGGCGTATCGGCACTTATGAAAGCACGTGACGAGGGCGGTACTGAACCCACTAAACATGTGGCGGTAAAGACAAAAGGCCGCCGTAAAAAATCCCACACTACCCGAACGACACGGAAAAGGAAAACCGTATGAGTACATTCCGCAAAGGCAATATTCATCTCGCCCTGCAAAGCATCGGTGCTGCCAAAGGCCGGAGTCTGTTGACCATGCTGGGTATCATCATCGGCATCGCCGCCGTGATTTTAATCGTATGCATCGGTGAGGGTGTTAAGCAGCAAGTAGCCGCACAGACGGCTCATTATGGCCGTGACGTCGTGGTCGTGCAGCCGGGCGGGGGCCAATATGGGACGCTTGCGGCTAATCTTCTCTTGTCTCCCCAGGGTTCGCTCTCTGCGGCGGATATTGATACGGTAAAGACCGTGTCGGGCGTAGCGCGGGCGGTCCCCATCGCAGCGGTGGCCGGCAGTATACGGGGCGATCGTACTATCAACACTCCTATCGTCATCGCGACCTCGGTGGACTTTCCCGAGGTAACAAAACACAAGGTGGCTTACGGCGCGTTCTTTGATGCCGCATCCGATACGGACACCGTCGTGCTTGGGTCACAGCTGGCACAAAAACTGTTTGAGGACAACGTGCCGCTGGGCCAGACCGTGACATTCCGCGGGGAGCAATTCATTGTGGGCGGCATACTGAAACCATTCGCGAGTTCGCCGTTCTCGCTCGAGGCGAATTTCAACGATGCGCTGTTCATACCATACGCCAAGGCACGCTCCCTGACTGGCAGCGACCCTGCGACCTCGCAGCTGTTCGTAAAAGTCACGGCGGGAAGCGACGCGGCCACCGTCGCTCAGTCGATCCATCGTACGCTCGTGGCAAAACACGGCGGTGCCGACGATATCACCGTGCACACTGCCCTTTCGTCGAATGGATCGAGTTCCGGAGACACGATTCATCTGCTGACGCTTATGACTATCGGGATCGCGGCGATCGCATTCATCGTAGGCGGTATTGGCATCATGAATGTCATGCTCGTGAGTGTCACTGAGCGGACGCAGGAAGTGGGCCTGCGCAAGGCCATCGGTGCCACGAACCAACAGATACTGCGGCAATTTATGGCTGAAGCCTTCGTCCTGAGCGCCGTAGGAGCCCTGCTGGGCATTTTGTTGTCACTCGCGTCCATCGGACTGCTCCGGCTGTATTCCCCGTTGCAGCCCATCGTCGTGTGGCAGATTTTTGTCATTGCTCCGCTCGTAGGGCTAGTAACCGGCCTGCTGTTTGGTACGTTCC
>DAIPYY010000077.1:0-3619 GCA_036782475.1 Candidatus Saccharimonadota bacterium | reverse complement strand
AGCTTTGGAGTGCAGCGCTGGTTTTGTAGCGGTTCACCACTGTTTGCATGAAGGTCTCGAGTGCCGGCTGCCATGAGCTGCGCGGCTGGGCTATGTCGACCCATTTCGGCGCGTGACATTCGGGCCAGCGGGGTTGACGCAGGCCGATAGCGAGGCTGACGGTGACGCCTTTTTCTGCCGCTTGTTCCATCTGCCAGTCGAGCTCACTGAAGTCGTATTCGCCTTTTTCTGCCTCGATCTCACTCCAATAGCTGACGAGCCGGAGGTGCTTGACGTCGAGGTCGTCGACGATGGCCGTGAACGTTTCTTTAGGATCGAGACCGAGACTGCGGGCGTACGACGCTACGAACGTCGTACCGAGCTGCTGCTCCTGACCGGAATGGCGGTGCTGGTACCAAACGGCTACCGCGTAGCTTATTCCGCCGAAAAGAATAAGCGCCCCAAGCAACCCCAAAGAGATACGCTTGCACCAGAGCCGTATCGAGCCGGCCCGCTGCTTGCGCCCCTCCCCTGCCTGCCACTTCTCATTTTTGCGCATATAGCATAAGTATATCGTGCCTGCAGCACAATCGGTAGCATGTGCTAAAGATCGTTACTGTGCCACTGGCCGGTGGACGGCGTCTGGTATGGCTGGCAAGTGGCCCAGAGGCCGCGCTTGGCAGCCTGCGCCTTCTCCTGTGCGAGGTGGTATTCCCGGGAGCGGGCGAACGGGAAGTCGTAGGCGAACGCGTAGCCTTTTTCTATGAGCTCCTTGTTGATATAGGTGCCATCTTCGAGTACTACATATCGCAGCAGCCGGTCGTAGCGGTCACGGTTCGTTGTCAGCTGATCGGCTACCAGTCGTACGCGCCCGCTGCCGATGCGTTTTTTGGTGTATTCTGATGCCTGGGGCCCATAACACTGCACCGGTGCATCAGGTTTGTGCGTTTCGGGCGTGTCGACGCCGATGAAGCGGATGGTCTCGTCGGTGCCATTCATGTCGACGACGATGGTGTCGCCGTCTTTGAAATCTTTCACTGCGTATGAGCCCGGCTCGTACTTCAAAAATGCCGTCGGGTCGATCGGCTTCACCCACCCCAACCGGTGCGCCAGCAGCCCCGCCGCTATCAGCAACACCGCCCCACCAACTATCCACCACGTTTTCCGCTTATGCATGGACCTAGTATACGTGTTTTATTGAAGTGCAATGAAGGATTTGGTTAAAAATCGATACCTTTGTTTGCGAGGAATTTGTCGTCGTAATGGTGTTTGATTTTGGTCATGTCAGTGGCGATGTCGACGTGTTTGAGGAGCTTTTCCGGGAAATTACGGCCGGTGAGGCAGAGACTGGTCTTTTTGTCGCGCTTTACGATGAGATCTTCGAGCTGTTTCTCTGTTAGCAGGCCGTCGTGGACGGCGTTGTTTATCTCATCGCAGATGACGAGCCGGTAGTCGCCGGACGTAGCGGCTTTGAGAGCGACTTCGTAGGTTTCGAGTGCGGCTGCTTTGTGCTGCTCGGGCGTAACGTCCGCGGCGGATATGTCACCCGCGGCGTAAAACCCTTTCCCGCCCTTATAAAACAGTAGATCATCTTTATATATAGGCATGATATCGCGGATGAAGGCGTGCTCGCCGACGCCCCAGTGTTTGATGAACTGCACGAAGGCCACGCGCCAACGGTTGCCCAGCGCACGAGCGAGCAGCCCGACGGCGGCAGACGTCTTGCCCTTCCCCTCGCCGGTGTAGGCCACGACGACCGATTCTTTCGTCTTATAATCCTCAAATGCCATAGTAGCTATTATACTCTAGAGATATTAGACTGCTCTCGGCAATGAGCCGGTGGCCGGACCCATGCCTTTATCCCACAGTACCAGTCTACCCGTGAAAATCTCCAGCCGGTTGTGGTTGAGGTCGAATGCTACCTCTGCCTGTAGCCTTCGATTTTCCTGTGGCCTCACGCCGTTTTTGATCATCTGACCGTATGCCAGGAATTTTGACAAGAGCTCTTGCTCGCGGTCAGTTTCATCTATCGCATCCCATGTTTCTTCATCAAAATCACTTTTGCCGTAGAGACTTTCTTCGAAATACCCTCTTAGGATTTGCTTCAGTGATTTTCGTGCCTCTTCCCTTCTCTGTTCGGCTTCCCTTTTTGGCTTTGCGGCCTCTGGCGTCGGATCCGCTGGTGCTTGCTGGGCCGCGTTCTTGGGTGCATTGCCCATACGCGCTGCCTGCTGAAATGCCGCTTCGGCTTCGCGACTTCTCGTCGCCTCTTCGCCGATTTCTCCGAGGATCTCCAGACAAAGGACGGGATTTTGCGCTAACACCTGCTGCACGACCATCAGCTTTTCGCGCTGGGAGTCAGTCGCTCCGGTTTCTATGATTAGCTGCGGCTCTGTTGACGGGAGTAGTTCGTGAAAATCACGCATATCCTTACCATACCAAATATCATATCTGTTCGTATGTAATAATTATCACCGTTCTACTCGAGAACTATCTGATACACTATAAGGAAGTTGTCAATCTTCCTTATGCTTAGACAGCCCATACTCGTTGCCGGATCGAACATGTACGTATAGTCTAGAGGCTGAGCAGTGTGTCGATAGCGGGACGGTCGAAGCCGACGACGATTTTACCGTCGATATCGAGCACCGGAATGCCCATCTGGCCTGATTTCTCCACGGCTTCCTGCGCATACGATCGGTCTTCATCAACGTCTTTGTCGGTATATTTCACGCCTTTATCATCGAGATATCGTTTGGCGGCGGAGCAAAAGCCGCACCAGGGTGCCGAGTAAATAGTAACGGTGTGTGTCATCGTACGTCTATCCTTTCATTCTAATACTATACTAAGTATAGCGTATATCTTATGCCATTGTCAAGAACACATGGGCAAAGGTGTTTACAGGAAAGGACGATATTTGTTACACTTACCTCAGGAAATGAAAAGGGACACCTCATCTGCCTCTGATAAGAGTGGGTTACGTACCGAAGATGTTTCGGCTGGTCAGACGGTATGGGTGGGGTTGGCGGATACGACCTGGCGCGTAGCGGTCCCGACAGTACTCTTCTCTGGTCTTGGCATTGCCGCCGATTTGAAATTCGAAACCATGCCGCTATGGACGCTTGTTGGTCTTGCAGTCGGGCTTGCCGCGGCCGGGGCGCTCGTGTGGCGCCAGGTCAAAGCATTAGAACACACAGGGGCTAAACGATGATATTCACAACCTTCGCCGCCGAAAGCGGCCCGCACATCAGCATCTCACCGCAGATTTTGTGGGAAGCCGGCCCATTCGCCATCAGCAACTCGCAGGTACTGGGACTACTCGGCACCGGCCTGGTACTATGGCTGCTTATCAGTACGGCGCGGGCAGCGAAATCAGGCAAGCGGATGAACCGCCTGCAAGGCATGGTAATGTGGATTTTCGAAATGCTGTACAAAACGACGGTCGACGTCATCGGCGACCGAGCGATCGCGCGGCAGATTATCCCGCTCGGCGCTACCATCGTCTTTTTCTTTGCTGTCAACAACTGGTTCGGACTGTTGCCGGGCGTCGGCGCGGTGACGCTGCACGGCAACGAATTGTTCCGCGGCGTCGCGGCCGATCTCAACACGACGCTGGCCATCGCTATTGTCTCCATCGTGA
>DAIPYY010000076.1:0-3669 GCA_036782475.1 Candidatus Saccharimonadota bacterium | reverse complement strand
CTCCACCTACCAAAACCGCTCGTCATGACCGGCTCCAGCCTCATCGAACACCACTAATAGCTACACCAGCTTGCGCGAACGAGCGGCAAAAAAAGCGACCGTTCCTGCGATCATCGGGAACCAATACGTAGCCAAACGGAATGTCAGCGCCGCCGCAAGCGCCTGTGTCACCGGCACGCCCTTTGCGACCAGCCCGGCCATGAGGCCAGCCTCTACGCCGCCGAGTCCGCCAGGAGTAGGTGTCACACTGCCGAACAGCACGCCGACCGTATACACCAGGAACAGCTCGATGCCGCTCGCGCTGATGCCGACTGCATGTGCCCCGATAGCAAAAATCAGCACATTTATAATCGTGATGCCGAGCGACGAAGCGGCCGCACCGACAACGTGCCACGGCCGGTTACCATACCGGCGGATCGATTTCCAGAAATTGCCGAGGAATGCGGCCACACGTTGCTGCGTCGCCGGTACCAGCATAAATACCGCCACGATGACCACGGCGCTCAGGACGACGACCGGTAACCAGCCCGGCAGTTTCAGCCGGAACGATTCAAATGACGACGCATCCAGCATGACGATCGAGGCCAGCAAAAAGAGGTGGGTCACCAGCCCCAGCGCGTTGTTCGTACTTACCACCGCGACCGCTTCCGGCACCGTATGCTTCCGGCGGTGCAGAAACACACCGTGCAGCCCCATACTCCCTACGCCCGACGGTAACAGGCGGTTTATGCCAGCCGCCGCGAGTTCCACGAGGTAAAATGCCTTGTAGGGCGCCCTCCGAAACGCTAGTAGGCGGTAAGTCAGTGCCGCGCAAGCCGTCGTGATGCAAAACAGCACTATCATCCCTATCAACAGCATGACATCGATCGAGCGCACCACGCGTAAACTTTCCAGGAACTGCGACCAGTTCCGCATGATCGCTACCGCGAGCAGGACGAGCAGGGCAGTACTGACAAGCGTACGCCACCAAAAAGCCTTATGTTTATCTCGCATATACCCGCTATTGTACTACGACCGGGGCCCTTAGGCTATCTGTCAAAAATTGTACAGTTTCGTGCCACTGCGCGGTGCTACAATAGATACGAAACGAAGGAGGAATAATGAGTTTTACACTACCTGCTCTTGACTATGGATATGACGCGTTCGGCCCGTATATATCGGCGGATATCATGCGGCTGCACCACGACAACCACCACCAAACCTATGTCGACAAACTCAATGCCGCCCTCGACCAACATCCCGAGTTCGCTGAAAAATCGCTCGAATGGCTCATCTGCAACCTGAACAGCGTTCCGGAAGATATCCGCACGGCCGTCCGCAACCAAGGCGGCGGGCATTATAACCACACGCTGTTCTGGCAATGCATGAGCCCGACAGGCGGCAAAGAACCGACCGGCGAGCTTTTGGATGCCCTCAAGGCAAAATACGGTTCATTCCAGGGATTCGTCGATGAATTCAGCACCAAAGCCGTCGGTGTCTTCGGCAGTGGCTGGGCATGGCTGCAGCCCGACCTCAGCATCGTTACCACCCCGAACCAGGACAGCCCACTGATGGACGGCAAACCCGCGCCTATTCTCGGGCTTGATGTGTGGGAACATGCCTATTACCTCGATTACACTTACAAACGCGCCGACTACGTCAAAGCGTGGTGGGAAGTCGTCGACTGGGACCGCACGGTGGAACGCTATAGCGCTATCAAAAAGGGTTAGTACGCTATATACGATTCGAAGAGAAGGCGAAGGTCGCTGTTCGTCAGATATTCGCCGTTCGGCAGCACGAATCCCTGGTTATCAGAGAGATCATGCCCGCGGAAAAGCGTCTCGAGCATTGAGATAGTCAGGTCAATCTGGCCATTCACATTCGTCATATATACATTGTACACCATTTATGTTTATTTGTCAAGTATATTCTCTACGAAACAATCTAACCCATCAGTTCCCGCCAGCAGTTTAACAGAGTATAATAAAAATATATGGAGCGGTTCGAGGAGGTGTATGAGCGGTTGAATGCGGCACAGCGGCGGGCGGTGGATACTATCTATGGTCCCGTCCTCGTCATCGCCGGCCCAGGGACAGGTAAGACCCAGCTACTGAGCGCCCGCGTCGCACACATCCTGCGCAGTATCGATACACTGCCGCAGAACATCCTCTGCCTGACGTTCACCGAAAACGGCGCGCTCAACATGCGGGAGCGACTCAGCCGTTTCATCGGTCCCCATGCATACGACGTCCAGATCAGTACCTATCATGCCTTCGGGGGCGGCCTGATCCGCCGCTTTCCGGAGTACTTCACCGACATCCGGCTCGAACGCCCCGTCGACGACCTCGGTGAACATCAGATATTGAGTCGTATCATCGACGAGGTGCCATACACGAGCCCCATCAAGCAGGTCCGCCACCACTTGGGCGACCTCGTAAGCACCATCAGCGAAGTCAAACGCGGACTGCTCACACCCAAGGCCTTACGGCAAATCGCCAAGAACAATCTGCACGCCATCGAGCAAACCGCTGACAGCATCGGTGACGTATTAGCACCCTATGCCGCACGTATGCCGTCGAAGCTCGCTATCGCGCTGCCGCTCTGGCAGAGCATACTAGACGTATTGCATGATTCAACACTCGTGATTCATGATTCCAAAACCCCCTCGCTCATAAGTCTCGCTGCCGGCACTCTCGAATCTGCGCTCGAAGAAGCCGAAGCTGCCGGCAAAACCACGCCGCTAACAAAATGGAAAAACAAATGGCTCGCCAAAGCAAAAGATAATCATTTTATCCTCGCCGGCAGCCTCGAATCGCGCCGGATCGCCGCACTCGCCGGTGTACTTGAGAGCTATCAGCTCGCGCTTGCTGCCGAAGGGCTGTATGATTTCGACGATATGATTTTGCGCGCCATAGAAGTGCTGGAGACGAATGACGACCTACGCTTCACGTTGCAGGAACAGTATCAGTTCGTCCTGCTCGACGAATTCCAGGACACCAATGCGGCACAGCTCAAACTCGTCAGCCTGCTCACCGACAACCCTGTGAACGAAGGCCGCCCGAACGTGCTCGCCGTCGGCGACGACGATCAGGCCATCTATGCGTTCCAAGGGGCGGAGTACAGCAACATGCTCGATTTCGCGCAGATGTTCCGGGGTACGGAAATCATATCGCTTGAGGAAAATTACCGCTCCGCCGCACCGATTTTGCAGACCGCCGTGGCGGTGGCGGGGCAGATCGAAGCGCGCCTGCTGCATAGCCTGCCAGGCACCTCGAAAACGCTAATAGAACGGGCGACAGTAACCACTCCCATTCTCGAGCGCACTCACTACGCGAACGAACTCGCCGAGCGCTCAGGCATCGCCGCTTCCATCAAACACCTCATCGAAGAGGGAGCAGCGCCGAGCAGCATCGCCGTACTCGCACCGAAACATCGCTATCTCGAGCCGCTCGTACCGTACCTGCAGCAGCTCGGTGTGGCCGTGGCGTATGAGAAGCGCGAAAATGTGCTCGAATCACCGCGCATCCGCGAACTTATGACGATGCTAAAGCTCGTCATGGCGCTCAGCGGCAATCACCACACAGTAGCCGACAGCCTCTGGCCGGAAGTGCTCAGTTATCCGTTCTGGCAGTTTTCGACCGCCGATATATGGAAGGTGTCCTAGCAGGCAAAAGACGAACGCGCCACGTG
>DAIPYY010000075.1:0-3725 GCA_036782475.1 Candidatus Saccharimonadota bacterium | reverse complement strand
GTTGTACGCGTCGCCGTAGTCGGTCAGCACCCGGCGCAGCATCGACAGCGGAAAGCCAGCGCGCTTTTTGCGGGGTACGGCCCATACGACGTGCAGGGCATTCTGGACCGAGTCTGCGATTCCCCGGGCGCCATAAAAGGCGATCAAAAGACCGATGATGAGCGCAAGGCCGGTGCGCGATGAAGTGTGCAGGCTCGCGGCGAGGCTATCGCCGATAGCGGGGAAGTAGCTCGTAACGGCATTAATAATCCTATCTTTGAGCTCGGCATCGCCCTGCGAGACAATCTGGGCGAAAGCGGTTGCCACGATGAGCAGCGGGAAAAGCGAAAGGAAACCGTAGTATGTCATGAGTGCGGCAAGATGTCCGCCGCCATCATCGCCGAACTTTTTAACAATGCCATACGGCAACGACAGCCATGCATGCCGTCGCTGGAAGGCGTCGATATGGGCGATGACTTTTTCGGGCGCGTTTTGTTTTTTTCTCTGTGACAACCCCATAGCGCTATTTTCTGACTGCCTTCGCGACTTCACGTACAGCGTTTGCTACTTCGACGACCTTTTCGACATTCTGCGTGACGCCACGGACTTTTTCCTGGACATTTTTCTCAAGTGCCACCACCTTGTTGCGAATAACAAAGAGTGCGGTGACAATGCCGATGAGCACGATGAGTGATACCACCATGAAAACGATTCCGACGATGTAATATGTTGTTTCGAGTCCTGTCATGCAATGTTCCTTTCTTTTATTTAATGGTACTGCACTTGCCGTAAAATGGCGAACGTTTGGTCTTTCTTATTCGCTATAAGTCTCATCATGCATGTTGAAGTTGTCCTAAGAGGAGCCGGTCTTTTTGTTAGGCTCTCCGATTGGCTTGGATTCAGGAGAACCTCGCTGCCGCAGAAACACTGACAACACCAGGAGCAAACCGACGGCCAGGAATTCACTCTGCCAGTTTTGGAATGACTCGAACCAAAACTGTGAAGAGCTGACATATTCCGCGACACTCATAGTTTTTTGGTGATGTAACATGGCTTCTTCGTTGGCGGCCGCCACACCGCCAAAAGCGTGCAGCGCTAGGGACATAAAAAACAGGCTGAAGAGGGCTATCGACAAAGAATTCGCGTAGAGCATTTTGCCTATGGCTTTTTTGCGGGTTCGCCAGCTGCTTGCATGGATGATAGAGTAGCGTGATGAGGTGTCGACTGGATCTTTGCCGCGGAGTTTTTTAGAATCCGCCGAGCCTTTTTGGACGAGCCAGATGGTGAGCACGACGAGGGCACCCATTTGCAGGAATTCACTCTCCCAATTTTCGAAAACAGCCTCCACGAAACTGCCGCTCGTGACGTACTCTTGGTAGGTGGTAGGCGGCTGGCCATGTTGGGCCATTTCTTTGTTCTCGTGCAGGTAGCCTGTTATAGAAAGGGCACCGAGAAAAATGAAAAAGAGCAGAAAAAGCACGATTGACAGTGAGTTTTCACGAAAGAATTTCTTCATATCCTAATCATATCAAAATAGACACCGTTCCGATGTCTATATAAGATTCATATTGGTACCCCGGGAGGGATTCGAACCCCCGACCTGTGGGATAGAAGCCCATCGCTCTAATCCACTGAGCTACCGGGGCAGGTACCGATTAGATTATAACAGAGGGTGACAGGTACCGAAAATACGCTATAATAAACGAGGTAATTCAATGCGGGTATAGTACAGCGGTCAGTATGCAAGTTTTCCAAACTTGAGATGGGAGTTCGATTCTCCCTACCCGCACCAGGTCGAATAGGTGCCGCCCATGGGGGCGGTATTTTTTATGTTACAGATCCTGGAAGACTTCGATGCGGGCGCCGATGGAGTTCAGGCGCTCGGCGAGGTCCTCGTAGCCGCGTTGGATGGTATAGATATTACGGAGCGTACTGACGCCGTCGGCGGCGAGCATGCCAATAAGCAGCAGGCTGGCCGGACGCAGGGCAGGGGGGCACACCACATCGGCTTTACTGAATTTGGCCGGGCCCATGACATAGACGCGGTGCGGGTCGGCGAGCTCGACTTGAGCGCCAATTTTGGTGAGCTCGGTGTAGTAGATGGCGCGGTTTTCGTACGTCCAGTCATGGATGAGCGTACGGCCTTTGCAGACGGCGGCGATAGGCACGAAGTACGGCAGATTGTCCTGATTTAGCCCGGGATAGACGTTGGCGTGAATTTTTTCGGTCAGGGCGCGCAGGCTGCCATCGTGTTTGTGGATATGGATGTCGACCAGGTCGGTCTCGCCGTTCGTGGCTTTGTAACGGGGAGTTACATCGTACTGGAGTCCCATATGCTTCAGCTTCAGCATTTCGAGCGACATGAAATCGATGGGGACACGCTTGACGGTAATTTCTGAGTTTGTCGTGACTGCCGTCGAGACGAAAAACATTGCTTCGATGGGGTCTTCACTTGGCGCGTACGTGATGTTCTTTTTTACCGCACCGCTGATGCCGCGGACGCGGAGCGTTGCGGTGCCGATGCCGTCGATCTGCACGCCGAGTTTCTTGAGGAAAAAGCACATTTCTTGCACCATGTAGTTCGCGCTCGCGAACTGGATGATGGTCTCGCCGGTGCTGCGCGCGGCCGCCATCAGGATATTTTCGGTGACGGTATCGCCGGATTCGTAGAGCACGACGCGTTCCGGTACTTTTTTGTCGACGGTCACCCGGTAGGCGCCGTTCGACGCATGAATGTCCACGCCGAATTCCTCGAGTGCGAACAGGTGCGGCGCGACGGTACGCTGCCCGAGCTTGCAGCCGCCGGCATAGGGGATTTTGAATTCGGCGAAATCGTGCATGAGGCTGCCGATCATCATAAGGACGGAGCGGGTCTTGCGCGCGGCGTCTTTGTCGAGTTTGTCGAGTCGCAGTTCCGCGGGGTATTTGATTTCGAGGTCGTTGCCAGCCAGCCAGCGTACTTGCATGCCGATGCTTTCAAGGACCTCGATGATACGGAAGACCTCCTCGATACGCGGGAAATTCTGGAACCGGGTAGTGCCGTGGTTGAGCAGGCTGGCGCAGAGCAAGCCGACCGCCGCATTTTTGCTGGTTTTGAGCGTAATGTCGCCGTGCAGCTCGTGGCCGCCCTCTATGCGGAGGTTCACCGAGCCGCTGCCGATAGAGATGAGCTGCTTGTTTAGCGCTTCGCTGAGTCGTGACAGGGTTTCGAGACTGAGATTTTGCCGGCCTTTTTCGATGCGGTTGATAGCTGATTGACTGGTGCCGAGCCGCGCGGCCAATTCTGTCTGCGTCATGCCTTTTTCTTGCCGCAGGCGTGCGACAAAATCGCCGATACGTTCATTTGTTTGCGTTGTCATGACGGCTATTATATCACAAGCGATATAAAAAGTGAGTTTTATATGGTTTTAGCTGCGCTTTTACCGCTGTTTTATGCATACAAAATTACTACGGACGTATCCAGCATACACGGTGTACACTAGTGGTATGGTGTAGCGTTTTATGATTCACAAATGGTTTACGGACGGGCTGAATGCTCGCCGTACATCGAGACGATGAGTAAAACGATCTAAAAAGAGGAGGGGATGATGACCGATACTGAAATAGCGGCACTGATCGCGGCAGAAGAAAAGCGGCAGCGCGAAGGGCTGGAGCTCATACCGAGCGAAAACTATGTGAGCGCCGACGTGCTTGAGGCCATGGGCAGCATTTTTACGAACAAATACAGCGAAGGCTACCCGGGCAAG
>DAIPYY010000074.1:0-3783 GCA_036782475.1 Candidatus Saccharimonadota bacterium | reverse complement strand
GATAGCCCGTTGCATGGCACGGAGTGCGCCCGCCATATCTATCGAGCTGAGAATGTCTTCTGCCGCTTCGCTCCCTGAGGTCTCCGGCTCTACATACATGGCGAAAAGTTCTTCGATCGCACCCTGGGGAGCGCCGTATGCCGATTTGACCGCGGCAGCGGCGTCTTGCTCGTTGAACAGATAAGTCAAGACATCTTGCTCGCGGGCGATTTGCTCCGGAAGCGTGTTGCTTTTCGTCCGGGCCCTGAATATGAACGAGCCGACCATGGGGTTATTGGCGGCCGCGGGGTCAAGTTCGCCGTCGGGCAATATGTTGGACCTGGCGATTTCGCCGAGTGGCCCGAGAAATGTCCGGTTCGATCGCAGTGCCGTCGGTACGGTAACATGCAAAGAATGTTCCATTGTCGACGCAGGGTTGTCATATCGGCCCAGATTACGTCTGCCGGCAACGGTCGCATACGCGCTGAGGATGGTCATGAATGGCCCACCACCTTCGACGGCCAGGCTTTCGCTCGCATCCGTCCTGCCGACCATCATCCCAAGAAACTTCTTAACCCGATGGTCGTTTTTCGCTGCTACGGTGAAGCTAGGTAGTACCGAAGAGAGGCCAAGCTCAATAAGCGGTATCCTCAGGTCGAGCTCTGTCTTTTCCCGTGTGGTCTTTATCCTGCCCGCTTCCGGTGTGTTGGCAAACTCTGTGTACTGCTCAGGGCCCGAAAGGGCAATGAAGCCATCGAAATCACCGGGAAAAAGCCTGCGGATCGACAACGGGTTTATGGTAGGCCGCGGGAGCCCATTCCCTAGTACGGTAAGCCGGGGAACGATATTGGTAGGTGGTAAAGAAAATGTCTCTGCCATCTCTACATTATAGCACAAGTTGTCAATATTTGCAAATAATTATCACACTATTTACCTCGGTCCCGTTCGTTCGCATGGGTTTGGCTGGCAAAAGGCGCCGTAATCTGTTACAATTTCTCACCATGCAAACTACCGTAAAACATCTTACCCCTACCAAAGTCGAACTAACCCTTGTCGCCGATGATGACACTCTCAGCCTGGTCCACAGCGCCGTCGTCGCCGACCTGGCGAAAGGCGTCCAGGTCGCGGGCTTCCGCAAAGGTCACGCGCCGGCGGCAGTCGCCGAAAAAGCCATTGACCAGCAGCAGCTGCAAACTCGTTTTCTCGACAGCGCGCTCAGCGAACTCTACAGCCAGGCGGTCGTCGAGAACCAGCTCCGTACCGTCGGGCAGCCGGCGGTGTCGGTGACGAAATTCGTTCCCTATACTTCACTCGAGGCCAAAGTAGAAGTCGAAGTCATCGGCGCGGTCAAACTCGCTGATTACAAGAAGTTCAAATTCAGCCCGAAGGCCGTAAAGCTGGAAGACAAAGAGATCGAAGCGGTCATCGACGACCTGCTCGCCCGTGATGCCACAAAAAACCCTGTCGAGCGGCCGGCCGCCGAAGGTGACGAGGTACTCATCGATTTCAAGGGCGTCGACGCCAAGACGCAGGAAGCCATCGCCGGCGCGGACGGCACAGGCTATCCGCTCGTCATCGGCAGCAATACCTTTATACCGGGCTTTGAGCCGGAGCTTATCGGTCTGAAACCCGGCGAGGAAAAGACGTTCGACGTGACATTCCCCAAAGATTACGGCGCCAAAGCCCTCCAGGGCAAAAAAGTCACCTTCACGGTCAGCGCTACGGAAGTCCGCGAAGTCGTGGTCCCGAAGCTCGACGATGCGTTCGCCGCCAAAGTCGGCCCATTCAAGACTGTCGCCGAACTCCGCGGTGATATCCGCAAGCAGCTGCAGGCAGAGAAAGAGTTCCAGGCTGCGCGCCAGATGGAAAACGAGCTCCTGACCGAGCTCGCCAAGAAGTCCAAAGCCGACATCCCCGAAGCACTGATCGACGACGAGACCGAGCGCATGATCGCCGAGGAAAAGCAGAACATCCTCTACCGCGGCCAGACATGGCAGGAATACCTCGAATTCATCGGTGAAACCGAGGAAGACCACCGTAAAAACATCGCCGAGCAGGCGGAACTGCGAGTTAAGACAGGCGTCGTGCTGGGTGAGGTCGCCCAGGTCGAAGACGTCACCGTCGAAGAGGCCGAGCTCGAAACCCGCCTTGCCGAGATGAAACAGCAGTACACCGACGCCAAGATGCAGGAGGAGCTCGCCAAGCCCGAGAACCAGCGCGACATCGCCAGCCGCATCCTGACCGAAAAGACCATTGCCGCCCTCGTCAGTTACGCCACCGAGTAAGTACTATTGACAAAAACAAAAATATTATGTATAATGCTAAAATTGTTAGAGATATAGCAACAGAAGGAGCATTATATGGTTTCAGGTGAGACAAGCAGTCATGAGGACTCCGCGGCGAAAGTGTTGTTCATATCCCCTGGTATAGGGTATGACAATGAGATAGACGACGCACTGCAGAGCGCAGGTTTTGATGTGGATACGGCCTATCGTGCCGTGCATATGCCTCTCCCGAAGAATAGGGATAATATCGGTAAGTTTCTTGAATTTGTATCTTGGAAGGGCGAAGAAGCGCCTGATTGGGGCGACCAAAAGCCCGACGTTATTGCGTCCTGCGACGTTGTTAAGAAATTCGAAATCGGGGATAATCCGATGTGTGAATATGATGCCGAGGGTCTTGCACGTCTGTCCGGGGCGGCGTATGTGAGCCTCGCTCCTGGCGTGGTACAGACAATGAAATCAATCGTACGCGGGGAGGTTCCGCTCATCTGTGAGGCTCGAACAGCCGTTGACCGCGTCCAGGCGGCCGTCTCGTCACTGCAAAAATAGGGAATTACGGTAAGCTAGCACTCTTGACATGAGAGTGCTAGTTTTTGTATGATTGAAATATGTTTTCACGGGGGTTTCACCACTGCGAAAGCGGCAACCCAATCATATTAATGTCGCGAGAGAGCGACGTAACTTTCACTCTTGAGTCATGACTCTTGAGCGAACGAAAGTGAGCAACCTATGAGCGTATTAGTCCCTACCGTCATCGAAAACGAAGGCCGCTACGAGCGGGCTTATGACATTTACTCACGGCTGCTAAAAGACCGTATCATCTTCATCGGCAGCGAGATCAACGAAGTCACCGCGAACCTTATCGTGGCGCAGCTACTGTTTCTGCAGGCTGAAGACGCCAAAAAAGATATATTCCTTTACATCAACAGCCCGGGCGGCAGCGTGTATGACGCGCTCGCCATCTATGACACCATGCAGTACATTACCAATGACGTCCAGACCGTCGGCATCGGCGTCCAGGCCAGCGCCGCGGCATTCCTGCTCAGCAGCGGCACGAAAGGCAAGCGCTTCTTGCTGCCGAACAGCACCGTGATGATTCATCAACCGTCCAGTGGTACCCGGGGCAAGGTGACCGACCAGGAAATCGACCTGCGCGAATCGCTCCGCGTCAAGAAACTCCTCGAAGGAATCATGGCAGGGAACACCGGCCAGAAGGTCGAGAAAATCCATGAAGACATGGAACGCGACCGCTGGATGACCGCCCCGGAAGCTACCAAATACGGCATCGTCGACAAAGTCATCACGACTCCGCCGAAAGTCTAACCCGAAGCTGTATAAACAGTTCAGAGAGGCACTTTTTATGCTGCCAGATCTGCTAATGCTGCAGGTTGTTCCCTGAAAATCGTACTGAAACGCCGTCCAATCCCAGATGCTAACATGCGCTTCTTTATCTGATTGATACGGTATTCACGTTCGAGTGAGCGAAGGCTGCGCATCGTAGTACTCGCATCCGCTGCCACGC
>DAIPYY010000073.1:0-3930 GCA_036782475.1 Candidatus Saccharimonadota bacterium | reverse complement strand
TACCGACGAGGATGTCGCCGGGGTGTAATTCGTGGCCGATACGGACGATACCGTCTTCGTCGAGATGCCGCAGAGCGTCCTCGGAGACGTTCGGGATGTCACGGGTGACAATTTCCGGGCCGAGTTTGGTTTCACGGTCTTCGATCATGTAATCGACGATGTGGATAGATGTCAGTGTATCGTCTTCGACTAGTTTGCGGCTAACAATGATGGCGTCTTCGAAGTTGTAGCCGGCCCATGGCATGAATGCCGTGATGAGGTCTTTGCCGAGCGCGAGTTCACCGCCCTGGACGCTCATGCCTTCCATGAGGCTGTCGCCCTTTTTGACCTTGTCACCGGTGCTGACGACAACGGTTTGGTTGATGCTGGTGCCTTCGTTGCTGCGCACGAAGTGCTGCGGTTCGTACGTAACGGTACCATCTTTGTACTTCACGACGACTTCGTCATTGCTGGCTTTTACGACCTCGCCATCTGCTTCCGCGATAGTCAGCTGACCCGTGTTCGCAGCGGCAACGGCCTCAAGACCGGTACCGACGATCGGGCTTTCCGGCTTGATCAGCGGTACGGCTTGGCGCTGCTGGTTACTACCCATGAGCGCGCGGTAGACGTAGTTTTTCTCGATGAACGGGATGAGTCCGGCGCTGCTGCCAATAATCTGGTTCTCGGCAGCATCGACGTGAGTGACCTGGTCGCTATCGACCGTCCCGGATTTCAGGTTGATGCGGGCGCTGACGCGCTCGTCGAGAATCTTGCCGTTCTTGTCGACGTTGATGCCGGCGCCGGCGATGACCGCCTGCTCTTCATCAGCGGCGTCCAGGTAGACAATCTCGTTGGTAACTTTGCCATCTTTGACGACGCGGTACGGTGTCTCGATGAAGCCGTACTCATTGACGCGAGCATAGTTCGCGAGGTTGAGCACCAGGCCGACGTTCGCGCCTTCCGGCGTCTCGACGGCACAGATGCGGCCGTAGTGGGTAGCGTGCGCGTCGCGGACTTCAAACCCGGCGCGTTCGCGGCTGAGGCCCCCGGGACCCATCGAGCTCAGACGACGCTTGTGCGCCAGCTCTGAAAGCGGGTTAATCTGGTCCATGAACTGGCTGAGCTGGCTGCTTGCGAAAAATTCGCGGACAGCGGCCACGACCGGGCGGGCATTGATAAGCTGCCCCGGCTGGACGGTCTCGAGGTCACTCATGCTCATGCGGTCCTGGGTATTGCGTACCATGCGGAGCAAACCTATGCGGAATTGGCGCTGCACCAGTTCGCCGACCATCTTGATGCGGCGGTTAGCTAAGCTGTCGATATCGTCGCCCGGTTCCTGGGTGACATTCATGCGGATGAGCTCGGCGACGATGGCGACGAGATCCTCGAGGCGCATGATGCGGTTCTCGGCGGTATTCGGCACGTCGAGGTTGAGACGCTTGTTTACTTTGTACCGTCCAACGCGGCTGAAGTCGAACCGCTTGTAGTTGTAGAACATATTTTCGAGGAGTGAGCGTGCGTTGTCGACGGTCGCGAGATCGCCGGGGCGCAAACGACGATAGACTTCGATAAGCGCTTCGGCCTGGCCTTTGGATGAATCTTTTTCGAGGGTAGCTTCGAGGTAGCTGTTTTTATCCTGGTCGACATCTTTGAATGCCGCCTTCATAGCCGTCTCGTTCATACCGAGCGCGCGCAGCAGCGTAGTGACTGCCATCTTGCGCTTACGGTCGATTTTGACGTAGAGCGCACCGCTGGCAGCAGTCTCAAACTCCAGCCAAGCACCACGACCCGGGATGACCTTGGCAGCATAGAGGTTACGCGTGCCATGCAGTTCGCCGGTATAAAAAACGCCAGGTGACCTGATCAGCTGGCTTACGACCACGCGCTCCGCGCCGTTAATAACGAATGTACCGCGCCTGGTCATCCAGGGATAGTCGCCCAGGTAGATTTCCTGCTCTTTGACTTCACCGGTCACTTTGTTGGTCAGTTCGACCGTCGCCTTGAGCGGTGCCTCATAGCTGACATTGTTGTCGCGCGCTTCGAACTCCGACATTTTCGGATCTTCGAAGTGGTACTCTTTGAATGTCAAGCTAAGTTTAGTTCCAGTGTAATCATCGATGGGACTGATTTCTGCGAGCAGCTCGCTAAGCCCTTCGTCGACGAACCACTGGAATGAGTTGTTTTGGTGGTCTACCAGATTCGGCAGCTGGGCGGTATCGTCCTGCTGCGTAAAGTAGACACGAGCGTTTTTCTGCGTGCTCGATGCTTTCGCCATACGCCTTGTCACTCCTTGATTAGTTATAGGTGACTTTCGAGACAAGGGCCAACACTATACCAGCCCATACCGAACGTCAGGTTTGATAATGATTTTGGTGAGGGGAGCCGCTACGAGCCGCCAGATCATTACTGCCCAGAGGGACATTCTATCGTCTGACAACTGTCACCGAACCCTGCTTTACCGAAGCTACCTAAGCCGAGATTTTGGGTGCTAATCTGACGGGCGCCGTCGTCAGCACAGCCCAACTTACACTACTTCTTATGTACTAGTGTACCGCGCCCAGCGTCAACAGTCAAGGGATTGCTCACAAATCCCCGCCAACAATGCCGGAGGAATCTATGCCCGTTGACTAGTGTCGTCGAAGCCGGCGGCAGCGACCCGGCCGAGTATGACTTTGACAGGAAAGGGAGGTATGAGTTTTTCGACAAGTGCTTTTTCGGGGAGGTGTTTCAGGTCATGGAATGCCGCGAAGCGGAATGCGGCCGGCTTAAGCGTGCGGAGCTTCATGGTGAATTCCTTATCAAGCCCCGAGTACGCTTTCAGCCATTCATACCCTGCAAATCGCTCCAGCCCAACGTATTTTGCTATGCTCTCGCCGTCCATATCGAGGAAAGCTGCGAGGTACCGCGGCACTTTGGTCTTTTCCCCGAGTTCTGTGCCGTAGTAGCTTATTTTGCCAAGCGTCGCCGGGATAGGCCGCTTCGAGGTTCCGGGTAATTCATCCAACAGCACGTCATGTATGCTCTCAGTATGGACACTAGCGAAAAATGTATCGTCCGTCAGGGTAGTTGCCCGGTTGATCGAGCCCTTACTCACGATGGTTACTTCGTACCGATCGGGTAGCTGTAGCGTCACATCATCAGGACTAAAGCCGGCTGCGGTCAGCGTCTCGGCCACATGCGCATGAAACATATCGAGCGCAGGTGAGCCGTCAGAGCTGAGCACCGGCCGATACAGCCTGAGATCATGATGCTGTGCGATACCTGTGTCAGGCATATAGAATGGTATTTTTTGAAACTCAACCGACATTATTTTATTGTAACATTTCTTACTGTCATACGAAGCAATACCGCCCATACTGGGGCTGTCATCGCATAATGCTTGACTTTATTATTAATTTGTGTTAACATATAGAGATGACAGAGGTTATAGAAGAAGCTAGGCTGCGTACGCCGTTTGTCCGCTGGGAGAGAAGTCTTCACGGCGGCGCTGAGCTTGTTGCCGCCATGCAGGATGAGCTTCTGGACATAGGAGTTGAACCCCTAGACTTGAAACCGGCTGAAACGGCTACGGTCTCGATCGCTACGGCTCAACACTTCAAAAATTTCGCTCCTTTCGACGGAGGAGCATTGACCCGCGCGATTTTAGCGTCTCAATTTCTGGAAGATACCAGCCGATCACCTCTTAGAACCACGCCAGCCGAGCCCACAAGTGTCGGGTTCCTTAACGGCAGGAGCGGTAGGGGGGTGCGAGTCGCATTATTTTTTGAATGCCCGACCATCGACCGTGAATGCGCAAGTGTCCGCAAATTGCTCCAGATAAAGCCTCGGCGCCCCTTCGAAGCACATCTCTCAATCGGCAATATTAAGAGTCCGACAGACGAAAAAGTCGAACAAGAGATACTATCCCGCCTCTTTTCTCTTGTTTCAGGCAGCCTCATTTTTATGCCTGTC
>DAIPYY010000072.1:0-4017 GCA_036782475.1 Candidatus Saccharimonadota bacterium | reverse complement strand
TTCTTTTCAAAAATATTGGGGATTGGCCAAGTGGTAAGGCAACGGGTTCTGGTCCCGTGATCGGGGGTTCGAATCCCTCATCCCCAGCCAATATTTTGTATCTGTTACCTTCGATAAGCTAAGTAGAATTTTAGATCTAAAGACGTGTTAACTTCTTTTTGTTAGTATAAATATATGGGTAAATATCTAGCTATATACCATGGTGCAGCGAGCGCCGAACAAAAACAGGAAATATCCTCGGAGCAAAGCCAAGCCTTTATGCAAGCTTGGGCAGAATGGGCTGAAGCGAATAAAGAGGCCTCTGTTGACCCTGGCTCACCATTGTCTAAAACTAAATTATTAACAAGTGAAGGCACAGCCGACAGCAGCAATACCATGACAGGATATGCTATTGTCGAAGCCTCTTCGCATGAAGAAGCAGTAAAAATCTTTTCGACGCATCCTCATTTGACTCTCATGTATGGCAATTCAATTGAAGTTATTGAATGCCCTCCGGCTCCTCACTAGACATCTCTTGAGTCATGAAAGTGATTCTAACATTGTCTACTATCTCAATGTCTCAGGATTTGGCCTGGGCTGTTCTATCTTGTTTTAGATGAGTGGAATTCAATCGGGGGCGGCCCGCTGAGCCTCCATAGGAACGCAAGTTCAAGGGATTAGCAAACCTGGTTATAATAAAGACTATGCAGGAGTCGTTCGTGGAGATGCTTAGTGTCGGGGGCAAATCGAATTCGCTCGGAAGAGCTGGCGAGGTTATCGACATTGTGCTGCGCGACAGGTCTCGGCTCGACGAGCTCTATCAGTGTTTATTCGACGATGATGCCTGGGTGCGTATGCGCGCTGCCGACAGCTTGGAAAAAGTGTGCCGGATACACCCGGAATGGCTTACACCATATATCGACAGGCTCTCGCGGGATTTCGCTACCAGTGACCAGCCCTCTACCCAGTGGCATATGGCGCAGATATACGGTGCAGTCGAGTTAACCACCGCGCAGAGAGAATTTGCCGTGCGCTGGCTCAAAAAATTGTTGTCTTCGCCGTCAGTCGACTGGATAGTCGCGACCAACTCCATGATTACATTGATGCAGTTTACCCGTGAGAGCCTCTTTCCTAAACCGGAAATGATAGCCCTATTGGACATCCAACAGCAGCACAAATCGGCGGCTGTCGTAAAACGCGCGACCAAATTGCGTGACGAATTATTATAGAATAAACGCCCTACCCCTGTTGATTTTCCCATAGAAACGCGCTACCATCCCTGTATGCAGCATGTTCTTGAGGTGGCACCAGCCCAGGACACACTCCTGGCGCCATCAGGAGTACCTGCTCCGGAGCCTATCCAAATCGAAACCGCACCAGCCATTCTCAAAGCTCCGCGCCGCTTCCTCCGCAAAACGATCGCCGGCTTCGCTATAACATCTTCTCTCGGGTGCGGGCTTGCCGTGGATACTGTGGCCACCGAGTGGTATGGCGATCATCCCGACCCTACCATCCAGGAAGTACTCTCTTCGAAGTCGTGTCTCGATGCCTCAAAAATCACGCTCTACGAGAGCGGGATGGGCGAGCGTAACGCCGCGAGAATCGCTACCATCGGCTCCATCGCGATAGAAAAAGATGACAGCTGTGCGGTGTACGTCGATGACGGCGATGAGGTACGGCCGAAAAAGATCGCGGAGGCTTTTACGGACTACCTCCTGAAAAACACAAAGCCTGACGAGAGAAAACGTATCGTACTGAATGGCATGAGCACAGGTGGTCTCGTTGTTATGGGGGTGTGGGCAGAGCTACAAAAGCGCGACGACCTTCCCATAGAAGACATTACGCTCATACTGGACAGTACTCCGAGTGACTCCGAAGATATAAAGTATGGCTGGGATATAACTTCGCAGTTACTGACCGATCACTGCGAGCTTATCCCTGGGGGCGCAGGGACCAATTTTCTCACGAAATCCGGGCTGTACGTCGGCGCCTTTTTCCAGGGAAAAGATATCAACGAGGGTAGCACGCAGCATGAGATTGACTACCAGGCCAGTGGTATGGAGCTGCCTCTGATTCGTAGCCAGTTTTGTGCGATACGCGACGGCGACAAACTACTGGATGCGATAAACTCTATAAAACAGCGCTATTTCACGCATATCGTATATTTGCGGGTTGATGAAGAATATAAAGATTCTGTCGTACGGGTCGATAGCGCGTCGAACAAAATCGCAGGCCGCCTGAACAACGATGTGCTTGTTATCAATGCGACAGGCCTCGTCGGCCATGAAGTGCAAGTACTTAACCCTGCTATCTTACCGGCCATTTTTCAGGCGACCCCGCCCCCGAGGTCAAAGATACAGCCGGAAAATGTCGTGCATGTTCGTAATGGCAAACGGTTCACCGCCTAAATTTCATCCTGCGGGCCTATCTACATTATAAAAATTTATTATCATCCCATTAGAATTATCTATTTTTATTATGGCCTCGCCTTGCGTACCATGGTCATGTAGGTATCAACCAAGGAGGAAAAGACTACATGGCAAGAAGGACTATTAAACTGGCGGTCGTAGGCCTGGGCAACTGCGCCTCGTCGCTTATTCAAGGCATCGAATATTACAAGAATGCAGCGGATGACGAATATATCCCCGGCCTCATGCATGCGAACTTTGGCGGTTACCACGTCAAAGATATCGATATCGTGGCTGTATTTGATGTAAACAGCAACAAAGTCGGCAAGGACATTTCTGAAGCGGTCTGGGAAGCACCGAACAACACGGCGAAGTTTTCTGATGTCCCCTACTACGGTGTGAAGGTGCTGCGCGGTCCACGCATGGACGGCGTCAACAAATACACCGCGGAACTCGTCCCGGTTGATGACAGCGCCAAGCCGGTCGACGTCGTCGCAGAGCTAAAGAAAGCCGGCGCCGAAGTTGTCGTGAACTATCTGCCGGTCGGATCGGAAGAAGCTACCAAGTTTTACGCACAGGCTGCAATTGATGCCGGCTGTGGTTTCGTGAACTGTATCCCGGTCTTTATCGCCTCGACTCCAGAATGGGCAAAGAAGTTCGAAGATGCCGGCCTGCCGGTCATCGGTGATGACATCAAGGCCCAGGTCGGCGCGACCATCACGCACCGCACGCTGACGAACCTGTTCCTCGACCGCGGCATGAAGATCGAGCGCACATACCAGCTGAATACCGGTGGTAACACCGACTTCCTAAACATGCTTGAGCGCGACCGTCTGAAGTACAAGAAAATCAGCAAGACCGAAGCGGTCACCTCGATGATCGAGGCCCGCGGCCAGCATATTGACCCGGACAACATTCACGTCGGTCCGAGCGACTACGTGCCATGGCAGAAGGACAACAAGGTTTGCTTCCTGCGCATCGAAAGCCGCCACTTTGGTGACGTGCCGATGCACATCGAATGCCGCCTGAGCGTCGAGGACTCGCCGAACTCAGCCGGCGTCGCCATCGACTCTATCCGCTGCTGCAAACTGGCACTCGACAATGGCCTCAAAGGTGCCATCATCGAGCCGGCGGCATACTTCCAGAAGCACCCGCCGAAGCAGATCGAGGACCGCGAAGCCCGCGAGCTCGTCGAAAAGTATATCGACCGCTACGGACACAAGGATGCACCCCAAAGCGCACCAGCCAAGGCGAGCGATAGCGACAAAGAGCTTGTCGAGCTCCGAAAAACGCTCAGTGAACTACTGCAAAAGATAAGCTAGTCAAGCATACTGGCGACAAAAAACCGCTTCTCGCACGGAAGCGGTTTTTTTCTTAGCCGATCATACTACCGATGAGCAGCACCAATAGCGTCCGCAACGTTGTCGTAACCATCGTTTGCAAGCAGCTCCGAAAGGTCGTGGTTTATTTGGCCGATAAGCTGGGGGCCGGTAAATATCAAGCCGGTGATAAGCTCAACGAGCGTCGCGCCATGTTTGATCTTTTCATAGGCATCGTTCGCATCAAACACGCCGCCGACGCCGATTATGACAAGCTTTTTGCCGTACTTCGCGTACGTACGGTAGATGAG
>DAIPYY010000071.1:0-4136 GCA_036782475.1 Candidatus Saccharimonadota bacterium | reverse complement strand
TCAGCACCGGATACACTGCTTGCCACTATCCGTTCCCGACTCCAGCATATCCTCGTCCGCCGCATCGAACGGAAAGCCCTCGAGGCATTCCTGACGCCGTATGGTGACGCGGAGACGATCGAACAGGCTATCACTCTCAGCGATGGCAATGTGGGCGCAGCCTACACCCAGCTCGTAGAGACTCCTGACGGGACAGCGGACATTGCGACGATTAACGGTGTGAAATCGTTTCTGAAGCTCGGTCTTTTCGACCAGCTGCTCAGCATTGACACCGACTTGAAAGACAAAGCGACAGCCAAACAATTCGTCCACCTGCTTTCATCGCTTGCGGAGATGAGCCTTTTGCAGGCAGCGGCCGTGTCGGCACGTAGCGCTGTCCAGTGGAAACGTATTTTGCAGGCTAGTTATACCGCCGAAAAGGCATTGGCCGCAAATGCGAATGTCAAGCTCGCCCTTACCGAGCTAGTGCTTTTCTTGCGCTAAATATGGTATACTACAATAAGACTATGTATGAGTTGCTTATTGTCAGTGTGTTTGGAGCATTTGCGATCATTAATTCCAGAAAAGAATCGCAAGCAGACTTCAATGAAGTGTCCCGCAAGGTCGGTGACCGTATCGGCAAATTGTGGGATATCGCCCACCAGGGGATGCGGGAAAACCGTTTCCTCCGTGCCGAAAAAGCGTTGCTTACCATCCTCAAGATTGACCAGAAAAATGCCGCGGCCTACAATCGTCTCGGCATTTTGTATGCAAAGCAAAAAGAATACCGCGATGCGATTGATTGTTTCGAGATTGCGAGCAGTATCGAATCGACCCCTTCAAGCCTACACAACCTAGGCTTGATTTATTATGAGACGGAAAATTACGAAAAGGCTGGTATCGCGTTCGAGCAGGCACTCAAGCTGGAAGAAGGATTGGCTGCCCGTCACATCGCCTATGCTAAGGTCAGTGAAAAGCTTGGCAACGAAAAACTGATGTTCCAGTCACTAGAGCGAGCCGTCGAGCTTGAATCGAACCGAGAGTCGCTGGCATTGTTGCAAAAAGCCTATTCCGAACATGGAATGGATGCCCAGGCAGATGAGGTTGCCGAACGGCTGCGGACACTTATTATGCCGGCAGGCAAGCCAAAACGGGTGTTACGTCCGCGAAAAGTTGTCCTTTAAATAGTTTTTCCTCTTAGTATTCAGGCATTCAGCATCGTTTGGTATTTGGAAATCTCGCCCCTGTTTGCTACAATACTCACGTTGCCGCGATAGCTCAGTGGTAGAGCACTTCCATGGTAAGGAAGGGGTCCTGGGTTCAAATCCCAGTCGTGGCTCCATTAACAATTCATGCAGGGATGGTAGAGTGGTCAAATACATCAGACTGTAAATCTGACGGCGTACGCCTACGGGGGTTCAAATCCCTCTCCCTGCACCACGCAAAACGCCTTCCGAGAGGAGGGCTTTTTGTTTAGCCGTTCATCTGGTAGAATGATTGCTGTTGCCGCCTTAGCTCAGTGGTAGAGCAGCTGTTTTGTAAACAGCAGGTCGTCGGTTCAAGCCCGACAGGCGGCTCCATTTTATTTGCTGCCTCTGTAAAATATTTACTTATCCACAATTTTGTAAAAAATCTTACATATCTTGTTGACAAAAACACAAGCGTCATGATATGTTGTGCTCAGTAAGCGCTCGCAAAACGAACACTTACCGAAGTAGGTATCTTGGACGGAAAAAAACGGACAAGTCACCCTACGAAAAGAGTAAACTATCATCAGGGAACAAACTAACCGGTGAAAAAGTTTACAAAACCTCTTCATTTGCAGGACAAAAAATGACCCCTGCAAATAGCCCTCCAAAAGGGCAAAACCCAAAAATACCGAGCTGATCACTCGGTATTTTTTATTTGATTGCTTATTAGTGAGGAAGTTGTGCGTCCAAATAAGCTACGGAGATATGCATATTTTGTAGAGCTACTGCGACAGCCTCAGGATCTAGCGCCGAAGCAACACTTTCGGGAACCTCGACACAGAGTGCATCGACCGGTCTCTTGGCTTCGAAAGGGACGTCAAGCCTTCCCATTAGGGAAGAAAGGGGCAGCACTTGCGCGTCGTTCCCGTACGTTACTTTAAGAACGGAGTTGGCGGCCGCACCTAACCGTACTAATTCATCTCTGCTGAGTCCTGGAAAACAAATCACCGGTGCCCCAAAATATTCACCAAGTGAATAGGCTGGCAAAGAACCGGAGAGCTCAGGTGTATTCATGAGCTTAATTATACACCAATGAATAATATTTGTCAAGTATTTACAGATATACCTTTCTCTGGTAGACTGTAACGGATATGGCGAAGAAGAATGAAAAGCGCAAACTCGTTGGGCTCGTGAGCGAAGAGTCCGGTGAGCGCATTTACTACACCAGCAAGAACACTCAGAACACGCCTGAGAAGCTGTCGCTCAAGAAATATAGCAAGAAATTGCGAAAGCACGTCGTTTTCACCGAAACCAAGAAGAACTTGGGGCGGAACGAAGTCAAACCCCGCAAGAAATAAAAAAGGCCGAAAGGCCTTTTTTCTTAGCCTCTTTTTAATAGCTGGAGATCTTAACTTCGGAGGTCGAGGAGAGTATTGATAAGCTCTGCATGGCTCCAGACGAGCGGTAACACTGAAACAGGCGTACCGTCGGTCGGATTGACTTGCTCGCTGAGGTAGCCGCTGTCGGTGGTATGCGCTAGCGTCCAATCGACCAGCGTTGATGCCTCGGCATCACGTTTGACATGCAGATAGTACTGCGCGATCCATAGTGTGGTGACAAACCATGGATTACCCTGGTACGGAGGGTCCGACATAAAGTAGGTGTCATGCTCGTAGCGCGGCGAACCGCTGACCGGTGCGGACTTGAGTAGGATTGATTCGATACCTTCGAAAGTGCTGCGAATCCGTTGTGGACCCATCACCTTGGTCGCGAACATCATGGCGCCGTATGCGCTTGATACATCGAGAGTGTTGTCGAACTGCAGTGAGCCGTTATCCAGCAGTAGGAAGCCCTTACGAAGTAGCTGTCGCTCTTCATCAAAAAACACATCGCAGCCTTTAGCGATGCCTTCGGCAGCATCGCGCCACCGCACCGCGTCATCGGGATATTCCAACTCATCGGCGAAGTTGGCAGCTTCAATCAGCGCTGCATGGGTGACGGCGGTCGTATATGTGCTGGTAAGGAACTTCTCCTCCCACAAGTCATAACTGGCATGAGGCAAGCCGGTCTGATCGTCACGGAAACTGGCGAGGAAATTCGCCATCGGTTGTACCATTGTCGTATAGAGATCAGCAACGAATTCTTTGTCGTTTGTTTCGCGGTAATATTCGGAGAGCATATAGAGCACGCTGGCGGTTTCGTCCTCTTGGATGGCGAGTTCGGCGTGCTTGCCATGCACGAGCGGATGCCAGGTGCTGCCGATGGCTTTGTCCGGCTGGTATTTGTGCATCATATAGCCTTCCGGATGCATGATATCGCGGCAGAATTCAAAGAACTTCTTCGGCTCGTCGCGGTAACCGAGACGAATGAGCGGCCACATCGCATAAGCGCCGTCTCTGGGCCAGACGTAGCTGTAGTAGTCGCGTCCGTAGTTATAAATGCTTGAATCGCAGCTGGCGATGACGCCGCCCCGTTTGTCGGTGTGGGCTTTTATGACCATAAGTGATTTTTTGACGGCGGTTTGCTCGGAGGATGACATGTCCCGAAGTGATTCGTCTGCGGTCGCCAACCACTCTTGCCAATACAGGCGTGACTTCGCGAGCCGGCTCGAGAGTCCTTCCTCCAGGATGGAGGCGTGAACCTTTTCGGCGCTGTACTGCGAGTCGGCCGCAACCACCCAGTAATCGACGACGACTTTTGAGTTGGCTTCGACTTCAAGGTTGTTTGAAACGACGGAGTCGACACCACCGTGTTCAACGGCATTCCCCGAAAGTTCACCGTCTTCCGCATCGCGCCAGGTGCCTTCTTTGCCCTCTATGCCATAATTACCGACGCAGTACTGGAAAAACGGCGCACCTTCTGCGGTCTGACTGTAGATAAGTAAACTGCAGCGGCCCTTGTAGTCAAGCAAGTAATGACGGTTCGGCTCAAAAAGGGCAGTGTCAGCACGGCCGCCCCTGGAGATCT
>DAIPYY010000070.1:0-4323 GCA_036782475.1 Candidatus Saccharimonadota bacterium | reverse complement strand
GATTATGGAATACTTCCGTGCCCATCTGCAGCGCCTGCTCAATGGTCACGGCACCCTTGCAGATGATCATGAATTCCTGGATGTCCGTCGCGAACGCCGCATGCGCACCGCCGTTCATGATGTTCATCATGGGCAGCGGCAAGTTCTGGCTCGAGCCGGTCAGTTCAGCGATGTAGGCGTGCAGCGGCTGCCCCTTAGCAGCAGCGGCCGCTTTGGCGGCAGCGAGGCTGACAGCAAGCACGGCATTCGCGCCCAGCTTAGATTTGTTCTCGGTGCCGTCGAGCGCGAATATCGCTTCGTCCAGCGCTTTCTGGTCGGAAGCGTCTTTGCCGACCAGCGCCGGAGCGATGATGGCCTTCACATTTTCGACTGCTTGACCGACTGCCTTACCCATATAGGCATTGCCGCCGTCGCGCAGCTCAAGCGCTTCGCCCGAGCCGGTGCTTGCGCCGCTTGGTACCGCTGCACGACCAAGTGTGCCGTCTTCGAGCACGACATCGGCTTCCACGGTCGGGTTGCCCCGGCTGTCCAAAATCTGGCGCGCAGTAATAGAACGAATGATATACATTTTGTAAAACCCTCCCTAGTTAGTTGTTACGATTTACATCTTATTTTACCGCAAAGAGCGGTGTCTGCCAAACTCTACGGAGCTACCGATCGCTACACTTTTTCTCTTATTACGCCCGTGCTTGTAATATCGATATTTTTGTGCTATTATTATATGAGTTGTTTTTATGATCCCAGGTTAGTTCCTACATTACTTCGGTGTCATTTTGGCAATCAGTAGTAAATGTAGTAACCAATCAAAGGATCTTTTTTTATGTCTTATTCTTATTATCCCAAAAAGACGTCATTCGCTGCCAAGCGTCATACGCGTCCTCCTCAGCGTCCCGCAGCCTCGCGCAAACGGAGCAAGAAACAGGGTGAATATATCGACCCGAGCCGTTTCGTAAAAGCCGCCTCCGTGCAGAAAACTGACGATTACGAGCCGGCTCATACGTTCACTGACTTCGCGCTCGAAACGCTCCTTCACAAAAATCTCGCCAATAAGGGATACACCACTCCGTCGCCTATCCAGGACCAAACAATACCGGTAGCACTATCCGGACGCGACGTCATAGGCATCGCCAGCACCGGCACGGGAAAGACAGCCGCCTTCGCACTGCCCGTTTTGCAGCGCCTGCTCAGCGACGCGAAAGCAGCGGCGATCATCATCGCTCCAACGCGCGAACTGGCACAGCAGATAGAGGCGGAGTGCAAAGAACTTGCTCGCAGCAGCGGCCTTTTCGGCGCGCTTCTCATAGGCGGCACCGGCATGGGAGGCCAGCTCCGGGATTTGCGGGACAAACCGCGCATCGTCATCGGTACGCCGGGCCGCATCAAAGACCATTTGGAACGCGGGACATTGCAGCTGGCTACATTCAATATGGTGGTGCTTGATGAAGTCGACCGTATGCTGGATATGGGCTTCGTGCATGATGTGACCACGATTCTGAATGCTGTCGGTGGACAGGACCGCCAATCATTCTTCTTTTCGGCGACCATGGATGCCCGGGTACGAACACTTATAGAAACATTTACGACGGATCCGCTTACCGTATCAATCAAAGCCAGCTCGGCAAGCAGCAATGTCCACCAGGACGTCGTGCATTACGCCACCAGCACCGACCGGCTCGACAAACTGCATGATTTGCTGATCCAAAAGGACGTGGCGAAAGCGATTATTTTCGACGAGACACAGCGCGGCGTCGAACGGCTCAACAAAGAGCTCGTAGCCCGCGGCTTCCCGGCAGAGTCGATACATGGCGGCAAAACCCAGGGACAGCGCCAGCGAGCACTCGCCAAATTTAAGCAAAACGAAGTAACTATCCTCGTGGCCACCGACGTCGCAGCTAGAGGAATTGACGTCGCCGACATCACGCACGTCGTGAATTACTCGGTACCGAAAATGTATGACGACTACATCCACCGCATCGGCCGCACGGGCAGGGCAGGCCGCGTCGGCTACGCGCTGACTTTCATCGCGCGGTAATAAAGCGCCGTCTCCCGCGGAAGAGTACCCTCCTTCAGGCTCATTGCTGGCAACATGCAAGAGTAGTATTATGGCAAGTAATACCATGCTGAATGGGGGAAGAGATGATGGAAAAGGTTGATTTCAGAAAAACTCTAAACAATTTATATGCGCCAAAGAATACCACTGAATGGGAAGCTGTCGATGTTCCTCCTATGCGCTTTCTCATGGTCGACGGCGCCGGTGATCCGAATACAAGCAAAGCGTTCAGTGAGGCGATCGAAGCACTCTATAGCGTGGCATATACGCTCAAATTCATGAGCAAGCGCGAGCTGGACCGGGATTACACCGTTTGCGCGCTCGAAGGCCTGTGGTACGCCGAGGACATGTCGGTCTTCGAAGCGGGCAATAAAGAGGCGTACCAATGGACGCTTATGATCATGCAGCCGGAGTGGATCGATGAGCCGATGGTGAAGAAAGCCGTGGAGCAAGTCGAAGCCAAAAAACATCCGGCCGCGCTGTCGAAACTGTATTTCAAAGAGTACCATGAAGGTCCTGCGCTGCAGCTCCTGCATATCGGCTCGTACGACGATGAAGCGCCGAAACTCAGAGAATTACACCATGAATACATGCCGGAGCACGATCTCACATTCAATGGCCATCACCACGAAATATACCTCAGTGATTTCCGTAGAACCCCGCCCGAAAAACTGAAGACTATCCTCCGCCAGCCGGTCGCCCCCGCCGTCTAGTCCCAATACAAGCGACGCGGAATACTGGTATACTATCTTGTAACGCTACTAACACTAGGAGAATGATTCATGGCGAAACGACCGGTTGTATTGATGGTGTGCGATGGCTGGGGCGAGATCCCGGCGGGGAAGGGCAATGCGATCGCCGCAGCGAAAACACCGCGGCTCGACGCGCTGCGCGCACAGTGGCCCCACGTCACCGTCCTGGCAAGTGGCGAGGCTGTCGGCCTGCCGGCAGGGCAGATAGGGAATTCTGAAGTCGGCCACCTCACCATCGGCAGCGGCCGTATCAAACTACAGCCGCTCAGCCGGCAAATCCACGAAGTCGAAACCGGCTCGTTTTTTGATAACCCGGTGCTCGTGGAAGCGGTCGAGACCGCAAAACAGCGCGGCACAAAACTGCACATCATGGGCCTGCTTTCACCCGGCGGCGTGCATAGCTACGACGAATCGGCGTTCGCGCTCATCGAACTCGCCAAGCGGCATGGCCTGGAGCAGGCCTACATCCACGCGTTCACCGACGGCCGCGATGTCGCCCCGAAAAGTGCGGCCGGATATCTCGTCTCCGTCCAAGAAAAATTGAACGAAATCGGCATTGGCCGAATCGCCAGCGTTGCCGGCCGCTATTACGCGATGGACCGCGACAACCGTTGGGAGCGCATAGAGGAAGCGTACCGTATGCTCACAGCAGATGAGTTCCAAACCACTCCGGATCTCATCGCTTACATCGAACAAAGTTATGCCGAAGGCATTACAGACGAATTCATCAAGCCGATGTCTATAGCAGACACCAATGGAGAGCGCATCAAGATCGAGGACGGTGACGTGGTCGTGTTTTTCAATTTTCGTCCTGATCGTGCACGCCAGCTCAGCCACGCATTCGTGGACGAGACATTCGACGCGTTCGAACGGAAACGTATCCAAGATTTGCACTTCGTCACCCTCGCCGAATACGATTCGGAGTTGCGCACACCGATCGCATTCCCCGAAGAAAACATGCCCAACACCCTCGCCGAGGTCGCGAGCAACGCAGGCCTAGAGCAGCTCCACATCGCCGAGACAGAGAAATACGGCCATGTGACGTACTTTATGAACGGGGGCAACGAGGCCGCCTTCCCGGGCGAAGACCGCGTACTCGTTCCCAGCCCGAAAGTCGCGACATACGACTTGCAGCCGACGATGAGTGCTCCGGAGGTTAGCGAAAAGACCGCAGCGGCAATCCGCTCAGGCAAATACGACCTCATCATCATGAACTTCGCCAACGCCGACATGGTCGGGCACACCGGCGTGTATGACGCGGCGGTGTCGGCAATCGAATGTCTCGACGGCTGTATCGCGGACGTCATCGATGCGACCCTGGCTGCCGGCGGAGTCGCGCTCATGACGGCCGACCACGGCAATGCCGAACAGGAAACAGACGAGACAGGCCACCCGGTCACCGCGCATACGACAAACCCGGTGCCTGTGTTGTTATGCGGTATCGAGGAGGTCAAGCTGCGTGAAGATGGCGGCCTGCGCGATGTCGCCCCGACTATACTAGAACTGCTCCACCTACCAAAA
>DAIPYY010000069.1:0-4577 GCA_036782475.1 Candidatus Saccharimonadota bacterium | reverse complement strand
GCCGGCATTCTGGTGTTTCCGAAGAGTTTCTTTGGTTGGTTCGGCGGTGATAGTGTCGATGACGATATCGATATCGTGTCCATGCCACACTCTCTCGGTTCGTACCGGACGGATGTGCACGTGTCGCTCTTCGTGCCGGAAGCCGCTTTCGGCCGGCTGTACTGTTTCTTCGAGGGAAGCGTAAATCGCATCTGACATCAGAGCCTCTACGACGGTCTCGGGCGACGCGTCAGTCGCCACCATTACTACTTCTACGTCATGCCGCCTGGAAAGCACGGCATACACGGCCCGGCCGAGCCGTTCCAGTCCATATATCGCCACCCTTGTTTTCATAGTCTGCCACCCTTACCTGTTGTTACGCTTATGTCTCTATTGTAAAACAAGGCTACAGCAGATACCACAACATTTTATGCAGAAGGCAGGATATGCCGGGCGATCAGAAAGTCAACCGCTTCGCTCCAAGCCGTGCCAGCGAGAGCCGCCTGGAAGTGGACGACCTCGAGCCATTCGTAGGCGTCGTGCTCATAACTCAATGTCACTTCGGATCCGGCGATCTCCACCAAGTACAAAAAGCGTACGATTACCGCCCCTCCGTCTGATGCCAGTCGCGTCGAGGTATAGACTAACTGCAACGCCTCAGGAGCCACCGAAATACCGGCCTCCTCGGCAATTTCCCGGGCAGCCGATACAGCATAGGCTTCGTCCTGCTCGACGCCACCGCCCGGCAGGTCAGCCCTGCCCGGCGCATGCTGATCGGTCGGACTGCGCCTAAGCACTAAGCATTTTCCTTCCGGGTTGATGACGACCGTCTTTGCCACGTATGAATATTTCATTGTCTTGCGTCCTTTATGATACGTGCGATATCTTCCGCCACTTCGGCGTTTGACGCGGCGAAATCAAGCGTATCGTAACGGTAAGGTTTGCTGTCGAACGTTACAAGCGTACCTCCCGCTTCCGCCACTAGCAGTGCGCCGGGTGCATAGTCGTAATCTTTGCCGAATGCTTCTATCTGTATCCTGGCCTCAATCTTGCCGCTTGCCACAAGCAAGAACCCGTGGCCCGCGCTGTACATAGGCTCCACATTGAACATACCGGCCTCGTTAAGCGCAGGGCCGTACTGTTCGAAATGTTTGCTTTCGACCAGGATCATCGACTGTTTACTGGAACGATCGCTTACGCGAATAGGCTCATCGTTTTTATATGCTCCCTGGCCCCGGATAGCCGTATAGCACTCATCGTTGACGAAATCGTAAATGACAGCGGCAACGGTGGTATCACCATCGACCAGTGCCGCCATATTCGTGCAGCCCCAGATGCCGCGTACATAGAGCGAAGTCCCATCGATAGGATCGACCAGCCAAAATTGCTCGGCGGAATTATGCTGTCCCGTTTCTTCGCCGCGAAACCCAAGTGTAGGGAACGCTTCGGCAAGCCGGGCCTGCAATGCCCGCTCGATCTTCTCATCTTCCTCGGTCACCCAGCTCGTATCAGCCTTCTCGGTAAACGAACGATTGCCATAATGCAACATCAGCTCTTCCCGAAAACCTTTGTACACCGAGACAACCAGGTCAAGGGAGTCTTTTACGGTCTGGTCTGAGAGCATGCTATTTCTCTTGGTAGCGTTTGATGGATTGCTCGATGATAGCTTTGGCAGCCTCGACATCACCCCAACCTTCGACGATAGTCGTGCCTGGCTTCTTGAGGTCTTTGTAGTGGCTGAAGTGTTCGGCGATTTTTTGTTTCCACCGAGTGCCCAGATCGTCAAGTGACTGGATGCTGTCACCGGTATCGCGGTCGTCCGCGGGCACGACGACGATTTTATGGTCGGCATCTCCGTCGTCGATAAAATTCAGGACGCCGATGACGCGGGCTTTGAGCCATACGCCGGTAGGAATCGGTTGCGAACACACAACGAGCGTGTCAAGTTCGTCGCCGTCTTCGTCACGGGTCTGCGGGATAAACCCGTAATTCACGGGCTTCGCATAGATGCTCGGTTCGACACGGTCAATCATAAATGCCGCCCGCTCCCGATCCCATTCGATTTTAAGATTGCTTCCCTGCGGGATTTCAACGACAGTATTGACGAGTCCCTGCTGCCATTCGCCCACTTCTAGTACCTGGTTAAAATCTGCCATGCTATATCCTTTCGTTTACAGACTTTTAGCAGAATGCCTGTTCGCCGCACTCCGCATAACTGAGTAGTATTGTACACTAAAAGATATGAAAATCATCGGCCATCGAGGCGCCCGCGGGCTCGCAGCGGAGAACACGCTAGAAAGCATCGAGGCAGCCATCAAGGCGGGCACAGACGGAGTGGAGATTGATATTCGTGTTACGTCTGACGATATCTGTGTACTCTCCCATGACCCCTTCCTCGTTGATCGCATGGATAACCAGGGGACTATCGCACAGCATACGTATGAGTTCCTGCGCAAGCGCCGCCCGGAACTCGCCACGCTCGATCAGGCAATCGCCGCCGTTCCGTCAGACCGGGAGCTACGCATAGAGATCAAGCCGGGGGAGCCGGTCGAGCCGCTTATCGCCGTGCTGGAACCGCTTGCTTCTGAAAGGCCGACTCTCTCTGCCCTTTCTTTTGACTACAAGCTACTCAAAGTGTTGCATGCTGCCCTGCCCGGCCTTCCAATCTTGCTAAACGAAAAGTGGTCAAGTATCCGGGTCCGCTTACGCGCCCGTAAACTGGGTACGAGACGCATCCAAATGAACCAGCGCTGGCTCTGGCGCGGCTTTCTCCGCGCGATGAAGCATGGGGGCTATCTTATCACTCCTTATACGGTAAATTCGCCTGCCCAAGCGCATCGTTGGGAGCCCTACGTCGAAGCCATCATCACCGACTATCCCGACCGGTTTTCGCCTAAGAAAGTCTCAGTTTCAAAATAATCTGTATAATTGACACTAATGACCGCACAAAAACCAAAACTTCTCATGCCGCTTGAATATGTCGAGGCGCTGACACGTGATATCGCATCTGCCCGGGAGCGCATCGTACTCTTCAGCCACATTATCGCGTATGACGAAAGCACGCATAAGCTTGTCGCCGCGCTGTGCGAAGCTGCTGAACGCGGCGTGGAGGTCGATGTAGCGGGCGACGTCTTCACTTATGGCATCCTCGGTGGCTGGAAGGTCGTGCCGCTCAAGCCCAATGAGCGCATCCGGGCTCTTAAAACCATGGTGAAAAAGTTCAAAAAAAGCGGCGTGCGCTACCGCTGGATCGGCCAATTCGGACCATTTCTTTTTGCGGGACGCTCCCATGTCAAATGGTGTGTCATAGATGAGAAAGTATATGGTTTCGGCGGCATCAACCTCTATGCAAAAGGATTGCAGGAAGTAGACTATATGCTTAAGAATATCGACGCGGCGCTGGGAGACCATATCACGAAAGAACATGCCCGCATCGCCCGTGCAGACAGACAGGGTCGATTCTACAAAAGTTACCGGTTCGACTGCATGGATGGCAGCGTTCTCATCGACGGCGGCCGGATGGGTGATTCTATAATCTATCGGCGTGCCTGCCAGCTCGCCGAAAAGGCCACCGAGATTGTGTTCGTTTCCCAGTATTGTCCGACCGGCAAGCTTGGCAAGCTGATGCGGGAAAAAGATGCCAAACTGTATTTTAGCCATTGGCAGCAGGCAAACGGCATGAACCGGTTACTTATTCGCAGCAGTATGGCAACGACCGGGTACCGGACCATGTATGCACGTCCGACCTATATTCACGCCAAGTTCATCATATATACCATGCCCGATGGCTCGAAGGTCGCCCTGACCGGTTCGCACAATTTCGTACGCGGCGGCGTCGTACTCGGCACCAGGGAGATAAATCTCGAAACGTCCGAGCCGCATATCATTTCTGAGCTTGAAGAGTTCCTAAGGGAACACATATACTAGAGTTCTTATGTGGAGTACGAGTTACAGCAGTAAAACACACCTGGGTTCGGATATCTGGGAGTTTTGTTTTACCCGTCCGGCGGGCTTCGATTACGTTCCGGGGCAATACGCGGCCTTTGCTTTCGCAGAGCCGCTTGGCGATCCCCGAGGACAATCTCGTACTATGTCCCTCACATCGCATCCGAACGATAACTACCTAGCATTTGTGACAAGAATCCCCGAACGAGGCAGCCCCTTCAAACAGCGCCTCTCTCAAATGCAAGAAGGCGAACTACTGTTTGTCGATACCGCCCTCGGTGACCTGGTGCTGCCGCGCATACCCGCGACGCCGCTGGTGTTCGTTGCCGGCGGCATAGGCATCGCCTCGTATATCAGCATGCTATGGGATATGGAGCGATCAGACGAAAGCCGGAGCGTACACCTGCTGTATGCGCTTCGAGCCCACGAAGAAAGACTCTTTCCGGAGCTGCTTGGGCGTTTCCCCTTCACTTCCTATCAGGAGTATGTTTCGCCGGACCGTCTAAGTGTAGGCAACATCCTGCAGGCGGCAAAGAACGAGCCCGACGCCCTGTACTATCTCTCAGGCACCGAGCGCTTCGTCGAGACCCTCAGAGCAGACCTACTCGCCACCGGCCTTACCGACACGCAGATCGTCTTCGACTACTTCACCG
>DAIPYY010000068.1:0-4833 GCA_036782475.1 Candidatus Saccharimonadota bacterium | reverse complement strand
ATGATTGAGCAGCTGTCTAGTCTGGTAGGCGCTGAGAACGTCAAACTGCAATAAGCTCTATCTATTTGATAACGCCGCTTGTTTGTAGCAGGATGGCTCCAAGTGTCGCGACCGCTACGATGCCTACATCGAGCACCGGATGATGAATGATGAAGCGTTCGCCGCGGACGAGGACACGGTGCCACGCGAGGCTGTGTCGGAGTAGGAAAATAAGCACTGCTACGCTGACGATCATACTGAGTGCGAATTGCACCCAGGCCACATTGGCCGAGGTGACAAGTTCGATACGCTTGACGGGTGTCGATTTCGTCGATTCGGCTGGGGCTGACTCGCCTGCCGTAGTACTGGCGGCGGGCTGAACCGTGTCATTTTTCTGTGTGACTGCCGGTGTTCCATCCGTGCCTGTCTCTGCGCTCGTGCCACCAGCCGATGTTGTTGCCGGAGCAGTAGTTGTAGTGGCCTCATTGGTCTTTGGCGCGGTAGCGGAGGGGGGTGTGACCGGTGTGGAGGCTATTCTCCCTGTTGGCAAGGCATACATTGCGACGACGACGGTTTGATTGCCGTTGTCCTGATAATTCTCGATGTTTATAATCCCAAAACCGACCTCAGTGTATTTGGTGTTTAGGATGTTCGTGCGGTGACCCGGACTGTTCATCCAGCCGGTAACGGTTTCGCTCGAGGTCGCGAACCCATAAGCGAGATTTTCACCGGCACTTTCATAGCTGTAGCCGGTTGCATCGATAAATGTCCAAGGGGTTTTGCCACTGGGCGACGTATGGGCCCAGTAGTTATTCGCTGCCATGTCAGCGGCTTTGGCCTGCGCCGCTTGGTTCAGTGTGGAGTTTTGGGTCAGCCCGCCAAGGCCGTTGACGGCCCGTTGACCATTCGTCGCACTTAGGAGACCGGCAGAAGTGATGTCGGTGGCATAGCTTAGGACATTGCGGTGCAGCGTTCCGACCCATGTATTGAGCAGAAAGCCGAACGAAATGATAGCGATGATAGGCAAATACGGCCAATACGCTTTTATGTAGCGTGAACTTTTTTGATGATGCTGTCCGCTGCGCTTTCTGGTAGCACTGCTTGGACGTCGCTGCGTTTTTTTTGCGATGGTCATAGGTTTGTTTTAGTGACTGACTGCACTATACCATAACCGTAATAAATATGGAAGGGTATTACGATGTACCAACGCGGCAGTTGTACAGAGCGATCGCAGTGGCTTGAGCGACATTGAGCGATTCTTTGCGGCCGAACTGCGGGATTTCGACTGTCACGTCGCACTTCTCAAGCAGCTCGGGGGCGATGCCTTCGACTTCACGGCCGATAAGAAGGGCTATTTTCTCGGGCGGTTTGAGGCGTGGAAGTGGTATGCTCGCCGGGTTTTGCTCGAGCGCGGTCAACATGAAGCCGTCAGATTTGAGAGCAGTGAGCAGGGCGAAAATATCAGGTGCATGCGTCCAGGGGACGAGCTTTTCTGTGCCTAACGAAGTTTTTTCTATCTGTCTCGTCAGCTTGGCGGCGATGTGGGGGAGGCGTTCGTCCTGCTCCGCCGAAGGATATGGCGTATAACCGGTGAAATAGACATGCTGCACCCCGAGACACTCAGCGGTCCTGAGCAGCGAGCCGACGTTGTGTGTGCTCCTGATGTCATGGGCGATGAGGATAATTTCCCGCATGAGACCAGTATAACGGAGAGACGTCGATTCTCGTCCGGTGACCTTCCATAACAAACCACAAGCGGGTATAATGAGGACAAATGAGTGGGATATACTACCGATGAGCCAGGATGCAAGGCGCGATGAAGAGCTGTCTACTGAGCGGCGTGCCCAGATATTGAATATTCCGTATTACGATACGTCTGTTGATGCTGACAAACAGCTCTATAAAGACATCATCACGGTCGATCAGATGCGGCAGTACCGGATCATCCCCCTCGCCGCCGACCAGAGTAACATCCATTTCGGCATCACGAATACGACCTCACAACAGACCATGAACAGTCTCGTGAACCATTTCACGGACCAAAAGCTTGCTTTCTCGCTCATATCAGACGCTGGCTTCCGCGACTATATGCTACTGTACGATCCACCCAAGAAAGTCGTATACGAAGACATAACCCTTACCAACAACGGTGAAGACCTAATTTCGCGTGTGTCGGCGATGCTGGATCAGGTCCGGGCGGACGACATGCTGGCATATCTTGTCGATCAGGCTCATCGTCTGAACGCCAGTGACATCCATCTCGAAACTCTGCAGGGCGGCGCGCGTATCCGCCTGCGTATCGATGGGGTTTTGCATCCGGTCGCCCAGCTTAGTCCGGAACGCTACCGTATGCTTATTGCCGCCGTGGCAAGCAGCGCGGATGTCAGTACGGCGGCCGACGAGGCGCAGCAAGGACATATCGCCCAGCAAGTAAAAATGGCCGACGGCAATGATGTCGATGTGAACTTGCGTGTCGAGACGGTGCCGACGATTCATGGTATGGATGTGGTGATGCGACTGTTCAATATGGACCGCTCGATGTACAACCTTGACCGTTTGGGGCTCAGCCCTGACCAGCGGGCCGTCGTCGACGATATCATCACCAAACCGAGTGGCCTCGTGATGGTTGTCGGGCCGACCGGATCGGGCAAAACGACCACGCTGTATTCCATACTCAACACTCTCGCAAGCGATGAGCGCAAAATCATCACCATCGAAGACCCCGTCGAATATCAGTTCGAGGGCATCACACAGATTTCCGTGCATTCGAGCGAAAGCGGTGATGACAAGACATTCGCCGACAAACTTCGGGCGACACTCCGCCTCGACCCGGACATCGTCATGGTCGGTGAGATCCGTGACAACGACACAGCCCGGACGGCACTCCAGGCCAGCTTGACAGGCCATCTGGTGCTCTGTACGTTTCATGCTTCATCCGCTAGTGCGGCGCTGACGCGGCTCGCTGATATCATCGGCCAAAACCCACTGTTTGTTTCGGCCATCCGCCTTGTCATGGCGCAGCGCCTCATACGTCAGCTTGATGACGCGACGAAGCAGCCCTATCAGCCATCCGAATCAGAACTTGCATTTATCCGCAGTCTTGTAGACGCATTACCTCCCGGTGTCGAGCGACCGAACCTGGATGGCCTGACGCTCTACAAGCCAGGCAGCTCGGCAGAGAACCCATACGGTTTTTCGGGCCAAATTGCCGTCCGTGAGCAATTCCGCATGACGGGTGACATCCGCACCCTGCTTGAGCGGCACGATCATATTCTGTCATCGCAGGAAATCGAATCGGCTGCCATCCAGAGTGGTATGCGTACTATGCTGCAGGACGCCGTACTCTATGTCATTGCCGGCCGTACCACCCTTGATGAGATTTCCCGCGTCATCGGCTAAAGCGTGTTGCATTCAACAGGGAAATAGTGTAGACTTGAACGGATATGAGTTACATCACTGATCTTGAAGCGTCGTTTAAAAAGGGTGCCGTCGTTGACGTGCGTTCCGGTGATACCGTGAAAGTGCACCAGAAAATCAAAGAAGGCAACAAAGAGCGCGTGCAGATCTTTCAGGGTCTCGTCATCCGTTGTGACCGCAAGGGTAGCCACACCAGCCGCATCACCGTGCGTCGTATTGCAAGCGGTGTCGGTGTTGAGAAGAGCTTTTTGCTCCACAGTCCGCTCGTGCTGAAAGTCGAGGTGACCAAGCGCAGCAAAGTCCGCCGCAACAACCTCAGCTACATGCGCAAGCTTACTGGCAAGTCAGCCCGCCTGACCGGTGTCGATTTCGATCGCCATGCTGTGAATAACGTCCGTGACCTCGCTGCCCAGAAGGCTGAGGAAGAGGCGAAGGTAGCTGCAGCTGCAGAGGCCGAAGCGAAAGCCGCCGAAAAAGCCGCTGAAGAGGCAGAGCTCAAAGCGAAGCAGGACGCGGTTGCTGCCGCTCACGAAGCCACCGAGAAGTAGATCCATTTTTCGAGACATAAAACCCCGGGAGTCCCGGGGTTTTATTCTTAGTGATGGTACAATAAAACGGATGCTTTTCTATGTCGTTTCCGTCGGTGTCCCCGTATGTATTTATGCGATACTCCCCAAGGTATTAAAAGTGGGCAAGGAGTGGAAGTGGCTTCTACTTTTGGCCTGTTTTGTATTTTTTACCGCCTGGTACCTGCCGTCCCCGCTCATAGACGGCAAGCAGACAGAATTCATGACGCATTTCGTAGGCGGCGGCGTGTTCACCGGACTGCTCTGGCTCTACATAAAACTTGTGAAAAAATGGAACGCCGTCTGGTGGCTTGAGGCGGTGTCGCTCTTGGCGCTCGTCAGTACGCTCGGGGTAGCGAACGAGTTGTTCGAATTCGTCCTGTTCAAACTCGGCCAGATGCCGCACGGCATCAGCGATACTTCCTACGACCTCGTCGCCAACACCCTCGGCGCCCTCGTCTTCTTCGTTGTTTACAGTATTTTTCGAGGAAGAGCCCAACATGCCAATTCTCGGAATTGATGAAGTGGGCCGGGGGCCCTGGGCGGGGCCGCTGGTAGCGGGAGCGGTAGTACTGAGTGAGCCTGTCGAAGGGCTGGCAGATAGTAAGAAACTAAGTAAAAAACGCCGGGAACAACTTGATGTCATCATCCGTGAGAACGCTTGGGTCGGGCTCGGCTGGGTCTCGGCCGCGGAAATCGATGAACTCGGCATGACGAAAGCGGTGCGACTCGCCATGCTCCGCGCGGTCAAGAACTTGCATGCCGCAGGTGGGACGTACGAAGAAATTATTATCGATGGTAGTATCAATTATTTCCAAAACGTCGAAGGCTTGCAGACGGAATTGGTTTCTGCTGTCGTCAAAGCAGATGG
>DAIPYY010000067.1:0-4925 GCA_036782475.1 Candidatus Saccharimonadota bacterium | reverse complement strand
TATTAAGTATATGCTAAACAGCCCGAGAACGAAAATGATAACCCCCATAACGATTACCTGTATCAAGCCTCGACTTATGGTGCCCTTGGCAAGCGGATTGCGACCAATCGCGATGAGACTGCTACGCACCCCGCCATAGAGCAAGCTACCGGTGATAAATACGGTTACCAGGAGAATGACAAGCGCGATATACAGCCGCCAGGTACTGACTGACTTTCCAGTAATAACCTCTCCGGCTCTTTTAAGGACTGTTGGCACCGGCGGTCCATTCACCGATACCTGGATGGGGTTATGGGCGATGCTGATGTCGACGACGATCATGCCGATCTGCACCGTCCGCTTGCCGATTTTCGTTTTGAGCGTCATCGAACCGCTGATATTGTTCTTGCCGTCGAATCCGGTAAGGGCCTTGCCGAGGACCACCGATTGGGTCGTATCGGCCTTCATGCCGATACCGTCAAGCGCTGAAATGGTGATGATGTCACCCCTTTTGATCGCACCGTTTTGCGTGCTTACCAGTACTTGGTATTTCCCATCGTTCGCCACATACACCTGCGAAGTAGTGCCGTCACCGCCGACAGAGAGGATGGTATCGTTCGCCGATACCACTACGCCGAGCATCGACGCATCGTTCTTGCTGGTCAGCGGCTTGATTTTCTGTTTGTCGTTGGGGTCGAGCATGACGATCATGCCCTTCTGCACTCCGTCATCCGTGTCATAGGCATGCGAGATCGCCTGAGCGGCGGCAATGGGCGCGGCCACGAGCAATACCAGCGTAAGCACGCCTATACTAACTCGAATGAAACGCTGCAGAAATGGTCGCGTCATTTGAGTAAAAGTATAACCGTTTTTACGCCGTCCCGCCACTATTTTCTGCTACACTGTTCATTGTGCGTATCACGAAAGCCATTATCCCTGTCGCGGGTTGGGGTACCAGGCGGCTCCCCATCACCAAGGCCATCGAAAAATGCATGCTTCCTATCGGCAATAGACCGGTCGTCGACTATGTCGTCCAGGATTGTATCGCCGCTGGTATCACCGATATCTATTTCGTCGTGGGCGAAGACAGCACGCAGTTGCATGCCTACTACCGTCCAAATCTTGAGCTCAATGACTATCTCAAACGGAATAAAAAAGATGATCTGCTGCCACTCGTCGAGACACCGAAAGCCAATTATCATTTCATCGTCCAGCCAAGCTATGGCAAGTACGGGACGGCCATCCCCGTAGCACTCGCCATGCACGATATCGAACCGGGCGAATCGGTGATTGTGGTCGGCGGCGATGATTGCCTATACACCCGCGACGGATCATCCGAAATTGCACGGCTCATACAGGAAACCCCGGAGGGGCAAAGTGCCGTCCTGGGTGTTGAGGTGGGTGATGATCCGTATATTGGACGATACGGTTTTATCGAAACAGATGGCTCGGGCAATGTCTTACGCATCGTTGAGCATCCCGATCCCGAACCGCCACGTTTCATCAAAAATATCAGCAAATACGCCCTCAGTTACCCCATACTCGAAGCCATTCGCGACTACGCCGAGACATCATCGCCCGCCGGTGAATATCAAATCTTCGCCCCATTCGAGCAGATGCTTGCGAGCGGCCACATCATGAAGCTTGTCGTCGCAAGTGGTCAATATCTCGACGCCGGTACCTTAGAAAGCTGGCTCCGCGCCAACCAGGTCGTCTGCACCGCTGAGGATCGACATTAAGCTAGTCCATCAACTGTGGGCAACTCCTTTAATATCTCCTGTAAATCGTGTATGTAGTAGTCACCATTTTGGGCGCGAAACGGATACCCCTCATGGGCATAGAGGTATGCGACCCCGCCAACATGTCTTGCAAGGTCAATATCCGAAGCAGAATCCCCAATAACGACAATTTTCTCAAAATGTTTTCTTTTTAAGAATTCCTCGAGAACATGCGTCTTATTCCGCGATGCGTCTTTTGCATGGGCGCTCACGGAGAAAGCATTACGTTCGTTAAAGAACTGTTCCATCCCTAATGCTTTTAGAAAAAGCGGAATGGTGCTTGGTATGGTGTTCGATATCAAAATCTGTTCGCAACCGTTCGCCTTAATAGCCGCAAGCACCTCATGAGCGTGCACGGCTGGCTGCATATGCGTCGCAATAAGTTCGGTACTTTCATCAGAAATGGCGAAACTCCGTTGCTGTAACTCTATATGCTCTTCGTGTGCGAGTTCCGGCAGAACGTCGGCGAAATATTCATACCAATGCTTGCCATACAGACGTAAGGCGTCGCCGTCTTTGAAACGCACCGCATGTCCTCTTTCTTCAAGTGCTTGGTTGGATATTTGTATAACGGCGTTTTCGTTGCCTTTTTCCAATGTTCCATGCAAGTCCCAGACAAAGAGCGTATGGTTTGGCATGTTTTTGGTTGCCATATATCTATATAACCATACTTTGTTTTAAATGTCAATTTTTACCAACCACCACCGCCTCCACCGCCACCTCCGCCGCCGGAGAACCCGCCGCCGCCCGAACCGCCGGAATCAGCACTGATCGACGACGCGTAATTACTCGCCGAAGAAAAATCACTTATAGCTGCCGAAAACAGGGCAGCGTTAAAGACATGGCTTTGCCCTGCGTACCATCCCGGTTGCGTATTGGTCGCTTCGTAGTAGCGGCCCAGTTGTTCGTTCCATTGCTTTTCCAGCCCGAAGAGCACGGCATACGGCAGCACCCGTTCGTAGAGTTTTACGAGCTGCACTTCGTCGGTGCCCTGCACGACCCGCGACACTTTTTCAGCACCTTCAGGGCTTTGCAGCAGCTTGAGACGGTCAGTTTCCGCCATTCCGATATACTCTTTCAGCCCCTCGAGATATCGCCGCAGCGCGAGACCTTTGTCCGTCAGCCGCCAGCATGCGAACGACAAGCCGAACTGCGTCCCGGCGATTATCCAAAATACCGGAGAAAACGTTATGAGGCCGATGATAAAGAAGACTAACGCCTGACGCCGAAGCTTCGACTGCTCACCGGCATCAAGCTCCCGAAGGCCATATTCACCCCTGATAAGCGCCGTAAGCCCGGAATCATTGTTGCGAGTTCTCATGTAGTATGACGTATTGTTACGGAGCGAAGACAGCTTCAAACGATCTCCCGTGGCAGCCTTGCCCCCGAACGCATCTTCGAGCATCTCGCGCTCTTCCCACCAAAGCCCACTGATATCTCGGGCAATCTCTATTTCGTACTCAGCTTGTTTGAACAAGCTCTTCGGGCTCGTCTCGTATATTTTTATGTAATGCCGTACTGCCAGATCAAGCAGCTGCGCTGTCTGTGCCGCCCTCGGTGACTGGATGATTTTCGATGACGTCGTGACGCTCACGTTGCCTGGGGGCAAATATTCCACCGGTGCCGGTTTGACCTCTTTCGTACGGTTCATACGCCCACGCTGCCGCCAAATTATCACGGGTACGCTTATGAACGCGGCTACGACGATAACCCCCTGCACAATTCCCCATATCATGCTCATTTTCTCGAACAGTGAACGCTGGTATGCCGCGAATGTACCTTTTTTGAAACCGACCGCGAACGTTACGCCCTCGTGGGCCTGCAGTCCTGTTACGGTCGCACTATACACCCCGTTTCCTTCTGCTATTTGGCAATCCGTGCTTGAACCGTAACCTCCCCGGTAACATGCTGAGTCGCCCGAAAGCGAAGAGACCAGCGCACCGTCAACTGTCAGTCGTATCTGTGCACCATCGATGGGCACTTTCCAGTCCGTCCCGATCACGTCCCAGTAAAATTCATCGCGGTTCGTGTCGGCATAAAATCTCGTTACATCCTGCTGGGTAAAGGTGATTACGTAGGTTTGCGAACCATGCACATACGTATTTGCGTCGCCGATCCTTATCATGCCGGAAACAAACGTATAGGTGAGTGGATTTCCGTTGGCGTCAGTCACCGATTGGACATCAAGGTTCGTCGTATGACTGTCGTAGTCAAAGACGAGAGCGCGCTCCAAGCCGTGGTTCTGGTCGTAGTCCGGGAACTGGGCCGTGATGGTTTCTTTGGTTTCGAGCACCGAACGGCTTTCGCTGTTTTTTCCCAGTTTCATGTCGACCACGTACGAAGTGATGCGGAAATTATTGACATCAGCCGCCCGCACCGGCTGCACCCAAAGACCGACAAGCCCTAGCCCAACCAAAAGTATCCCAAGTAGTCGTTTCATACCCTCATTGTAGCAAAGCTTCCGGACGACCGCTTATATTACCCGACTATACTTTTGTGAGGACTGTCCTCGCAAAGAAGATGAAACACCTTACAATTATACGGTTTGGGTGATAGACATGAGGGTGTCGATGAGAGTATCGATATCCTGCTGGGTGGTGCTGCGACCCATGGTAATACGGAGGGAACTGCGGGCGTCGGCGTCGGAGATGCCCATGGCGCGAAGCACGTGGCTCGGCTCTTCGTCGCTCGCGCTGCACGCGGAACCGGCCGCGGCAAGGATACGGGCAGCTTCAAGCTGGAGCAGCACGCGTTCGTTATCAGTGCTCGGGATAGTTATGTGTAAGTTGTTTGGCAGCCGATGTTTCTTATCGCCATTCGTATAAGCGGAGGGAAGCTTTTCGGAAATTTGTCGGTAGGCGTACTGCTGTATTTGACCGAGTCGATGAGCTTCTTCTTTTCGCATCGACTGTGCGGTGTCCAAAGCGGCCGCGAACCCTACTGCCCCTGCCAAATTTTCCGTGCCGCTCCGGATGCTCATTTCTTGCCCACCGCCATATAGTAAAGGCTCGATTTCGACATGACTCTCCACATACAGCACCCCTGACTGCTTCGGTCCGTATATCTTGCCGCCATTCAGCGTCATCATGTCGACACCAAGCCGAGCCGCCTGTAGGTCGAGGTAATTTGCTGCCTGACAGGCGTCGGTATGCAGGTACAGTGGCGTTT
>DAIPYY010000066.1:0-5032 GCA_036782475.1 Candidatus Saccharimonadota bacterium | reverse complement strand
CGTTTGCCAAACTGGCCGAAGCGGGCAAGACGGGCAGCGACAGTGGGGTCGTCCGAGGTGCTCATGGCTGGATAAAGAACCACTCCATGTACCGCGAATAGTGCGTTTGCTGGTATACTTGACTCATGGATACACCACCTCTCTCACCGGCAGGCAACAAGCTGCTTATCATCGAAGACGAACATTTCATCAGCGAACTGTACACCCGGGCACTCAGCCGGGCAGGTTATGATGTCACCGTACAGCCGGACGGCCAGCTGGGACTTGCCGCCGCTCAGGCCGACCGGTACGATATCATCCTGCTCGACCTGATGGTGCCGAACATCACCGGCATCGAAGTGCTGCGCACGCTGCGCGACAAACGCCAGACACCGCGCCTGCATTCGCGCATCATCGTCACGACCAACCTCGAACAGCGTGACGAGGTCCGTGCCGACATCGAAGCCCAGGCTGACGGTTATCTCATCAAGGCCGAAATCACCCCGCGTCAACTCGTCGAATTCCTGAGCAAATTGCAATAATCAGCGTAGAAACATAGACAAAACTACACTATGCCGGCAGTAAGCACGAGCGTATAGTAGAAGATAGCCATGTGAGGACTGGCGGTTTGAAGCCCCCTTTACTTCACAGACTGACGTACACATTCAGGTGGCACACTTCGGTCCCTGCCAACCTTCATTACATCAAAAGGTTCCTTATACGCATGTCCGCTTCTAACGGTGGCAGGCATGACAGGCGCCTCTCCTTACAAAATCCGTTGCCGACTTCTAGCACAGATGTTTCGGCTTTTTTGCGTTCTAACCCTAACGTAAGGAGATCTCTTATGACCAAAGTAAATTCACCTGTAGACGTCAGTTCATACTACTTCGCCGGAAAGAGCATGCGCTCGTTCCCTCGGGCTATTGAGTACCAGGGCAGGGCGGTGACCTTCGTGGAGGGCCTGCAGCTGCTTATACACCGCGGGCAGTCCATCACACAGCTCTATGACATGGAAGCCGAAGGCGGCGCTGTGTACCGCCTGGAGCGACGGGGCAGTGAATGGATGCTGCTCGGCACGAAAGGAGCATTCTAATGTCCCAAACGAAAGTAACCCAGCGTGAATGGCTCCTCGAAGACATCGAACAAATCCGCCGCTATTTTCCCGGCGCCAAGCTCGTCGAAACAGTCGACACCCCATTTGATATATCCGTACACCCAACCCCTACGCAGTACCGGAGGACTAAGAATAGCAGCAACCCCGTGCCCGAGCGTTACGAGCGTACAACGCGAGCGCCGGCCGAAAAGGCCGCCAGTGGAGTGCGGGCTGTTCATGAGTTTCAGCGATATGAGCACCCGAAGAGGAGCAAGCTCCTCTTGAAAAATGACTGCGTTTCATGGGGGATCCTCCCATGATTCCCATCCTCCCCGAAGCCGCCGACCTAGGCACCGCCGTCGATATCCACGCGGGATTCCCGAATGCCGCCGCGGACAGTACGGAGGGCGCACTTAGTCTCGATCGTCTGCTCATCACCTCACCGCACAGCACATACTTTTTTCGTATTCGCGGGCACCGCTGGCGCTCATTCGGTATATTCGACAGTGATATCGCCATCGTCGACAGAGCAGCGACGCTGGTAAACGGCAGCATCATCGTCGACTGGGATGACGCGGGTGCCCTGTGTCTCAGACGCTGGCCGAACAGCTCGCCCACCTCGTGGGGAGTCTTGACGGCGGTCGTCCACCCGCTACGCCCGTCTATTATTCATTAGGGTAGTCCGGGGCCGCCGGTAAACCGAAAAATTCTTCGAGGGTCAAAATATGTTGTTTTTTCATTTCTTCAGCCAAGGCTGTACCGATATAGCGGAAATGCCACGATTCCGCACGGTAGCCCGTCACGGACTGTTTGCTGGCCTGATATCGCAGAAGAAACCCGTATTCCGCCGCATGCTCCGTCACCCATTTACCGCCCGGCGTATCGCCGAAGCAGTCAGTGATCGAGCAGCCACCAGAAGCCAAGTCTACCGCCCAACCGGTCTGATGTTCGCTCGTGCCGGGACGGGCGCTTTGGCTGTCTGCGACCGTCTGCCCATGGGCACTGACCTCACTGTTATATACCACGACCTGCCGCTCATACGAACGGTACGCACTCGCTGCCGTTACGGTATAACCGGCCGCCTTCGCGTCAGCAAGCATTTGCTGGAGGGCTTCAGCTGCAGCACGGCGCAGTTGCCGGCCACCACCGATCGAAGTCAAATCATTGGGGGCGTAGGTCTTCGGCTGCAACGGCCGCTGCTTATTGACTACTACCCACAAACTCGCCGGATCATCGAGAGAATACTGGGTTTTGTCGAAAGCGTCTTTGGCGACATCTTTGGATTTGGTCGGAGATTCCGAAGCTTGCTGTGTAGTTTTCGTGGCGACCGCCTGAGGGGCGGCGACACGATGAGTCCGCAACACCACCCACGTCCCTATCGCCAACAGGATGACAAGCAGGATCAAAACTGGAATCATTCTTTGTTTTTTACGAGCCATAACTCTTTTATTATACGCCTCCTCGGCGTAAGGGACAGCCTATGAGCTTTTCACCGATGTTCGCCCTCGTCGATTGCAATAACTTCTTCGTGAGTTGCGAGCGGCTTTTTCGGCCTGTTACCAGAAACGTACCCGTTGTGGTACTCAGTAGCAACGACGGCTGTGCCGTGGCACGAAGCAATGAAGCAAAAGAACTCGGCATCAAGATGGGCGACCCGCTGCACGAGCTAAAAAAACGCTTCACCGTCATCGACGGTACGAGCGCTTTGCATAAGCGGCGGCAGGGTATCATCGCCTTCAGTGCCAACTTTGAGCTCTACGGTGATATCAGCCGGCGTGTCGCGGCCGTGCTCATGCGTATCACACCGCGGCTCGAGCTGTATTCGATAGATGAAGCGTTCCTCGATATCAGCCAGCTCGAAATTACCGATTATGAATCGTGGGGCAGGACACTCGCCGCAACAATCGAACGCGAAGTCGGTGTCCCTGTATCCGTCGGCGTCGCCCCCACCAAAACTCTCTGTAAACTCGCCGCCGACTATGCCAAGCATCACCCCGACTGCGGCGGTGCATACTATATTAGTGCGCATTGTGCTGACGAACCCGTGCATAGCGCGGCCGCGAGCGAACGGCGGGCTGTGCCTCCCAGCGCGCAGTCGCGGGGCCGCCGCGGAACCCGACAAACTCCTTTTCAAGAATGGAAGACGGTACTCACTATGACGCCGGTAGCCGATATCTGGGGTATTGGTTGGCGCCTCACTCCGCGCCTTAGGGCAGAAGGCATCCATACGGCCGCCGACCTGGCTGCCATGCCGCCGAAGCGCGCACAGCAGCTCATGGGTATCCATGGCCGCCGTATCGTGGCGGAGCTGAACGGTACTTCCTGTATTCCTATGAACACCGTGCACAAGCCGCAGCAAGTCATCAGCCGGGGCAGACAATTCGGTCGCGATACGGGCGATATCGATATCGTCTCAGCGGCGGCCGCCCGCATGACGAATCACGCCTGCCACGCACTTCGCCGCGAGGGGCTCCTCGCCACCCGTGCCACCGTATGGCTCATGACAAACCGTAAAAAACCCGCCTATACCGTGGTGCATATCGACGTCCGCCTCTACATGCCCACGGCCGATACCGGGTACATCGCCCACCAGCTTATCACTATGCTCCGCCACAGGTTCGACAGCCGTCATGCCTGGCACAAAGCAGAGGTCACACTCTGGAACCTCATGCCAGACAGCTCCTTGCAAACTGATCTGTTCGGCATTGTCAGTCCTGCTCAGTACGAACGTTCGACCGCCCTCATGACAGCTCTTGACCATCTGAACCGGAAGCATGGCAAAGGAATGCTCCGTTACGCCGCCGAGGATCTCAGTCATGCCTGGTATCCCCGCCGCAGCATGCAAAGCCCCCCATACACGACAGATTGGAGGAAATTGCCGGAACTGCGAGCTACTGAGCCGGCCGGTTCCTGATGAGCCGCTGCGCGTAATATTCGCCGGCTATCGCCAACGTTGCACCGGGCTCCATCTGCAAGCAGGCCGCGACACCTTGAAGGGTAGTTTGTGTTTCATCGCTCAAAATGACAAATTCTTTCACAGCGGACTCTTCGGGATCTGTCACGTTTTTTATGTACGCATCATATGCTTCGCCGGCCAGTTTTGTCATAGCCACCGGATCATCCGGCATGCCTTTGGTGCCCAAGCGGCGAGCTTCTTCGAGCGACTGCGAAAACGCATCCACTGCTTGGGTATCGAATTTCGATGGCTCCCCGTCGATAGTTATGATCTGCTTCAGCCAAACTGCACGATGAGCAGCGAATGTCTCGGGCAGTTCAAACCCCACCACATCCCCAAGCGCACGCTGAAATTGCCGGCTATGCCGCAGCCGGATGCGCCTGTCGGTACTGTTAGCTGCTGCTCGCAGCGTAGAAATCTCTGTAGTGCTCATGTTTAATCTCCTTTAAAGCTACGAGGAAAGATTGTAATAGAGACGGGACGGGTTGCCCACCCAAAGTGGTGTCAAAAAAATGACACCACTTTGCTATGCACTCTGTCAGATTTTTCACACCATTTCTCAGGCAGCTGTCAGTTTTTATGCTTAGAATGGCGCCATAAGCAACCCAATTAACTGAAAGGATTCCTCACGTGAATAGCATTTCCCGCGGTATACGCAATGCGTTCCGCAATGTCACTCGCACCGGAGCAATCGTGTTGATACTAGGTCTCAGTATCGGCCTGGTAATCGCCATGCTCGCCGCCCGTCAGGCGGTCGATAACAAAATAGAAACCGTAAAAAGCAGCATCGGCAACACCATATCGATCTCGCCGGCCGGAGTCCGCGGGTTCGAAGGGGGTGGCACCGCCCTTACTAATGATCAGCTCACCAAGGTCACGGCAGTCACCCATGTCACCAGCGTGACAAAAACTCTCACCGACCGCCTCACAACAAGCACGACCGATCTCGAGTCGGGCATCGAAGCAGGCGAGCTCGGCCAGCGCCGCGCCGGACAGACAGGCGT
>DAIPYY010000065.1:0-5178 GCA_036782475.1 Candidatus Saccharimonadota bacterium | reverse complement strand
TTCCGTGCTACTCGCCGCCGTAAGGTCGACATCAAGTTCTTCAATAGTTTTCTGGAAAAGGTCGAATTTCCCGGAGGTAGCCCCTATAAGCATATTGATTGCCGTGTTGTCTGAATCCACGATTGCGTGACGCGCCAGTTCCTTGAGGGTCAGTTTATATCCGACTCCCTTTTCCCACAGTGTACCGGACCTTTTATCGATATCGCCTTCTTGGATGGCGGCCTTTTGGGAAAGGTCGATACTGCCTTGCTCAGCGGCATACATCAGATTCATGACGACGGGCACTTTCAGCAGAGAAGCGCCGACCATAGGATTGTCCGCGTTGATTTTTATTGAGGTACCGGTCGGGAGGTACTCGGCGTAAAAGCTATAGTTGATATTGAGCTCGCTGAAATATTGCCTCAGGTCTTTGCGCAAAGGTGCGAAATTCAAGATAGTATCGTTGGGATTATCGATAAAAATACGGCTCGCAAGAAGGGGGTAATTGTTTTCCCGACTTTGTCTTGTCGAAGCCTCCGTTTCTTTGAGCTCAGTCCGGAGGTGGTAATTCCAAGCCGCCAAAGAGCCCGAAGATACGAGCAGTACTATCACTAGGCCGACTAACGCACGCCGTCCAAAACGATGACCAGTGTCTTTTCCCATTTGCACATGATTATATCGGGTTGTTGGCGTTGGCTCAATGCCATAATTCCTTGTCATCAGGACCATTTAAGGCATAATTCAGCTTTTCTGCTTGATAGTGGTTTCAGAAAAGTCGTGAGATACTGGTAGCATGAAACTTCTCTATATCGGCGATATCATGGGTGAGATGGGCGTGCGGGCGGTCGAGCAGCTTTTGCCGCAGCTGGTCACTGCCGAAGGGGTGAAATTCGTCGCGGCGCAGGCCGAGAACGTCACCGAAGGAAAGGGTATGAGTACCGCGGATTACGACAGACTGCGAGCTGCCGGCGTCCATGCGTTTACCGGTGGTAACCACACGCCGACCCGTCCAGAATTATACGCATTGCTTGAAGACCCCGCAGCGCCGGTAACCGGTCCGCTCAACATGCAGGAATGTCCAGGGCCGGGCTATAAGATAGTTTTGCAGGGACAGGTGAGGGTGCTTGTTACGAGCCTTCTCGGCAGCATCGTCGGCAAACAGGCGGACGCGGCCGTAGAGAATCCGCTGCAGGCAATCGATACGCTGCTTACGATCGTCCCCCGGGGAAGTTATGATGTCTCGGTGGTCAACCTTCACGGTGATTTCAGCAGCGAGAAGGTGATACTGCCGCACTATCTCGACGGTCGTGTCAGCCTCGTTGTCGGTGATCACTGGCATGTGCCGACGGCCGATGCGGAGGTGCTGCCGCACCACACCGCACGCATCACGGATGTCGGTATGTGCGGATCACTCGACTCTTCGCTCGGTGTTACTTTCGATTCCATCATCCCGCGCTGGCGGGATGGCAAGCAGACGCGAAATATTCTCGAAACAAAGGGGCGCACCCAGTTCTGTGCCGTACTCGTCGACGTCGATGAACTCACCGGCGAGGCACGAAGCATCCGACAGATCAGGCAGATATGGTGAGGATATGAAGCGGACAGCAAAACAAAGAATCATCGGTATCATCGGCGGCGCCCTGTATGTCGTTTGGGCGCTGGAGTGGCTGTGGCTGCTTATGCTGTACTTTGAGCGGCTGTCCGAAACCAAACTCGCCGAGACCATCTTTCCAATCGCTCCCGTACCGGTTGAAACCGCGCCTTCCGTTCCAGCACCGTCAATTCCCCTCGACAGCCCTTTCTCACCGGTGTTCATAGGCATTGCGCTTCTGGTCGCGCTGGCTATCATCCTTGCCGCTGGCTACGTCATCGCCCGGATATACGTGCCGAGTGTCAATCATGTCGCACGGGAAGCGGTGCAAAAAACCGCCGAAGCGAGCGTCGAACGTGCCATAAAGCACCATGTCGTGCCAGCCAAAGAGCGCCGCAGGCTTACTGTCCAAGTGACATTTTGGATCAAGGTCATGGTCTGTCTCATACCGGTCGTAGTTGTCTTTTTGGTCCCGGGTACGACGTCCTTCATGTCACGTGAAGCCGCGCAGGCGGGCACGCTCTTTTTTGCCGTCATAGCCTTTGTACTAACCCTGATCCAGCATGGCTTGATGCGTCATTGGCGCATACGCGAGACGGCAACGGAAAAATAGACGGTCAGTAGTGGCATACAAAAAGGCCTGTCATGGAGACGGGCCTTTTTGTATGGTCGGGGTGACTGGATTTGAACCGGCGACCTCAGCGTCCCGAACGCTGCGCGCTACCAAGCTGCGCCACACCCCGAAACGGTAATGAGACACCCATTTCATGGGTTTCTCATCGCGTTGGCAAAAAGACGAAAGACGTGACTTCTTGCCCAAGCTGCTCTTCCCGGCCCGTAATAAGCCGAGGATGAACAGGGGAGATTATACACTGTGCGATGCTTTTTGGAAACAAGCAGGTTCACTAATGCGGTATATAAAAGCCTGGTCGCAGGACCAAACCTGCTCCAATATATTAAATGACCCCTCGACGGGGGTCATTTAATATGGTCGGGGAGACAGGATTTGAACCTGCGACCCCCGCGTCCCAAACGCGGTGCGCTACCAGGCTGCGCCACTCCCCGTGGCTACTGCCAGATTTTACCAGACGCCAAGGGGATTGTACAGGGATAAGCACGCCTCCCAGAGCTTTAGGTCACGGCGCAGCGGGCATCAGCGACATCTACGGCGTCTCATTTTCTTCGTTTATAGAAGGAGGTCAGGTAAAAGGCTATTCCTACATAATATCACATATAAATATAAAAGTCAATGTTTACCAGGGGTAAAGTGAAGCATACAATAAAAGGACATGCATTATCTGGATCTCGCGATCGCTGGCCTCGTCGGGTTGCTGACACTGTTGGTCGCCGAATTCGGCTATCGGGATGGGTGGTGGCGCGGCGAAGGTGCCCGCAAACTCGTCCATATTGCCGTGGGCATACAGGCCGCGGTGTGGCCGCTGTATCTTGACTGGTTCGAAATACGGCTGATCAGTATCGTGTTGACCATCGGTTTTATCATCTGCATGCAGCTGCGCCTTTTTCAATCGATTGGCGCCGTGCAGCGGCTCTCCTATGGGGAGGTGCTCTTTACACTCATGATCGGTGCGCTGACGCTCGTGACGGAGTCCGCGGCAGTGTATGCGGCGGCCATGCTGCATCTCAGCGTGGCGGACGGGCTTGCCGCACTTATCGGCCGGGGGTTTGGCCGGCGTACCAGCTACAAGGTATTCGGGCACACCAAGAGCCTTGTGGGCAGCGGGGCATTTTTCCTGACGTCGCTCGCCATACTTACCGGCTTCAGTCTTCTGGCGCCGGCAGATTTGGCGTGGTGGGCGGTAGTAGGAGGGGCAATCGGCGCTACGATACTGGAAAATATCGGTGTCATGGGGTCTGACAATATCCTGGTGCCCGCCTTCATCGTCGCAATGCTGCGGCTCGTGTAGCGGCAAGTGTCCGGACGCGGTATACTAGGAATAATCGGAAAATAAAGGAGCTTTTTGATGGCAAAACATGTCGGTTCTTTTGTTCGCTTCGTGCGGCGGTATTGGCAATTCTGTTTAGCAGCAGGGGTGAGCGCGCTCAGCTTCGGTATGCAGCTGCTCGGCTGGATGACGGCCGTTCACTGGAGTATCGGTGTGACGGCGGGCTTCCTGGGGCTGCTCCTGCTCGTGGATATGATCCGGGATCTCCGAAGTGGTACCTACGGTGTCGATCTGCTCGCGCTGACTGCTATCACGACGGCAATTATCATGGGTGAATTCTGGGCGGGCATGGTCATCGTGCTGATGCTGACCGGTGGCGAAGCGCTCGAGGAATTCGCCGAAAACCGTGCCAAGCGTGAGATGAGCGCACTGCTGCACAATGCACCGCAGCACGCGCATGTTGTACGCGGCCAGAAAGAATTCGACATCCCTGCGAAAGAAGTCAAGCAGGGCGACAAAATCGTAATTCGCCCCGGAGAGCTTGTCCCTGTGGATGCCACGGTGCTTGAGGGATATGCCAATTTCGACGAAGCGAGCCTGACCGGCGAAAGCCTGCCCGAGGAAAAATCGACGGGCGACCTGCTGCTGAGCGGTTCTATCAACCTCGACGGTACGATTACGGCCAAAGCGCTCCGGCCGGCTGCCGAGAGCCAATACGAGCAGATCGTGAAGCTCGTGCGCCAGGCCGCGGCGAGCAAAGCGCCGTTCGTGCGTATGGCGGACCGCTATGCCATTCCGTTCACGCTGGCTTCGTTCGCTATCGCTATCGGCGCCTGGGTTATCAGCGGCGATTCGCTGCGGTTTTTGCAGGTCATGGTAGTGGCGACGCCGTGCCCGCTCATTCTGGCCGCGCCGATCGCTATCATTTCCGGGATGTCGCGCTCGAGTAAAGCGGGTATCATCGTCAAAAACGGTACGGCGCTTGAGCGTATCGCCGGCGCGCGCAGTTTCGCATTCGATAAAACCGGCACGCTGACCCGCGGTAAGCTGAAAGTCGCAGCGGTAAAAACATTTGCCGATGCGACCGAAAAAGAAGTGATGGCGGCCGCGGCAGCGCTCGAGAAAGGCTCGAACCATATCCTCGCGAAGGCAATTTTGGCGCATGCCGACCAGCTAGGAGTGAAACCGCTCAAGGTAAAGAATGTGCGAGAGGTCTCCGGCCAGGGCATGCTTGCAGGCGAAGGTGGGCACCGTATAGTGGTCGGCCGCGCGAGTTTTCTTGAAGAAAACGGTGTGGCGTTGCCAGCGCAGGCGCAAAAAACCGGCACGAAGCAAACGAGTACGTTTGTGGCACTTGGTGACAATTTGGCCGGCGTCATACTTTTCGAGGATGAGCTCCGTGCCGAGAGTGCCGATACTGTCGCGTATTTGCAGGATGCCGGCATCCGGGACACTTATTTGATCACCGGAGATAATGAAGCCACCGCGCATAAAGTTGCCGAAGCTGTCGGTATACCGGAGCGCAGCGTGATCGCTCGCGCCCTGCCGATTGATAAACTAAAAACAGTTGAGCGTGTCGCCCAGCCGCCGGTCGTTTTTGTCGGCGACGGTGTTAACGATGCGCCGGTGCTGGTGGCGGCGGATGTCGGTATCGCGCTTGGTGCCAAAGGCTCGACAGCGGCCAGCGAGGCGGCCGACGTTGTT
>DAIPYY010000064.1:0-5258 GCA_036782475.1 Candidatus Saccharimonadota bacterium | reverse complement strand
CTTCGGTGCGGCCGCAGCCTTGGCGACAGGAGCTTCTTTGAGATCATCAACGAAGCTGACGCGTGCCATCTCGGCGTTGTCGCCGCGGCGATTGTCATCAAGCCGCGTGATACGCAGATGACCGCTGGTGCGTCCGCTGAGTTTCGGCGCGATCTCGTCCACGAGCTTGTGTGCCGAGCTAACGGTCTGCAAGCTGCTGATGATCTGGCGACGATTGTGCAAATCGCCCTTCTTGGCTTTGGTAATGAGTTTTTCGACGTAGGGGACCACTGCTTTCGCTTTCGGAAGCGTCGTAACGATGCTGCCGTGAATGATCAACGCTTCGGCCAGGCTCTCGATGAGCGCTTCGCGCTGGTCGCGTTCGCGGTGGAACTTCGTCCCTTTATATCCGTGACGATGCATAGTTAGAGCTCCAACTCCGCTAGTTTATCTTTGACCTCGTCGAGCGCCTTGCTGACGAACCCTTTGAGGTCACGGAGCTCTGCGTCGCTGAGAGCAAAGAGGTCTTGTATGGTGTGAATATCATTATTGATGAGAGCATTGGTCGTACGAGCCGTCAGGTTGAGGTCTTCGATGGACGTGGTGAGCATACTCCCTTCCTCTGTGCCGATATCACCATCCTCACTTTTGACACTGGTATCCTGTATCGGCAGACGGGTCTTGCCGGCAAGCGCAGTGTACTGATTGATGAGGATAGCAGCGGCTTCTTCAAAGGCGTCGCGGGGCGTAATCGTACCGTCAGTGTCGACGGCGATAGTCAGACGGTCGAGATCGACGGACTGACCGACACGAGTCTTCTCTACCTTGTAGCGGACACGCAGCACCGGGCTGAAGATAGCGTCAAGCGCGATAAAATCGCTTTGCTTCTTAGCGGTGCTTTCTTCTATAGTACGGTAGCCCCGACCAGTCTCGACAACGAGATCGACAACAAAGCTGGCTTTGTCATCATCGACCGTCGCGATGACTTGATTCGGATTGACGATTTCAACATCGGCGTTGAGCTGGATGTCTTTGCCGGTGACCGTGCCCTTGCCTTTTTTGACAATACGAAGCGTCTGCGCGTCGTCGCCGTAGACACGGAAACGAAGCTGCTTCAGGTTCAGCATGATAGCAACGACATCTTCTTTGACACCTTTGATGGTGGTAAATTCGTGCGTCGCACCGTCGACCTTAAAGCTGGTGATAGCTGCACCGCTGATGCTTGAAAGCAGTACGCGGCGAATGCTATTGCCAAGCGTCATGCCGTAACCGCTCTGCAGCGGCTCGATAACAAAAGTGCTACTGGTGGCGCTAGTGTCATCTACTGCGACGAGTCCTGGAACGTGAATCATTTTTGACATTATGTTTTCGCCTCCCTTAGCGTGAATAGTATTCAACAATTAACTGCTCATTGATTTCAGGTTCCGCATCGTCGCGAACGGGCAAGCCGTTTACTTTGACGCTGAATTTCTTGCGGTCGACGGTAATCCATGTCGGCACGGTTGACGGCGCAGGGCTGACATCATCAAGCTTCTTGAAATATTCGTTGGTTTTGCTGTGGTCGCGCAGCGTGAAAGCGTCGCCGACCTTCAGACGAATCGACGGGATGTCGACGCGGCGGCCGTTCAGCAGGAAGTGACCATGGGTCACCAGCTGGCGGGCAGCACGGCGGCTGGTCGCGAAACCGGCGCGGTACACGGCATTGTCGAGGCGGCGCTCAAGGTTCTGGAGCAAAGTAACGCCCGATTGGCCCTGAGTACGGTTCGCTTCCGCCATAAGATTACTAAACTGTTTCTCGAGCAGGCCATAGAGGCGCTTAACCTTCTGCTTCTCGCGCAGCTGCAGCGCATACTGGCTGGGTTTACTGCGGAGGCGGGCATTGGCATTGGCGCCGGGCTTGTTCGTGCGCTTCGCGAGCGCTTTATGGGCTTTCGGATGCAGCGCATAGCCTTCGCGGCGCGACATCTTGACGATAGAATGAGTATCTCGTGCCATTTAGACTCTCCTCGCTTTCTTGGGACGGACACCGCCGTGCGGTACGCCGGTCACGTCGGTAATGCTTTCGACTTGGATGCCGACAGTCTGCATTGCACGGACCGCGGCGTCACGGCCGAGACCGACGCCTTTGATGAAGGCATGCACTTTGCTAAGACCGTAAGCCTGCTTCGCGGCCGTACCGGCCTTCTCAGCGGCAACTTGCGCGGCATAGGCGGTACCTTTTTTGGAACCGCGGAAACCGCACGCACCGGCGCTCGACGTCGCAAGGGCAGCACCCTGTGCATCGGTCAGCGTAACGATGGTGTTATTGAAGGTCGCCTGGATATGCAGCTGGCCAAGTGAAACACTGCGCTTTGCCTTTTTCTTCTTGGTAGTTGTAGTAGGTTGTGGTGTATCTGCCATATTGTAACTCCTATGTCTTCGATGCTACTTTCTTGGCGGTGCCACCGACCGTTACTTTCTTGCCACGGCGAGTACGGGCGTTCGTCTTGGTGCGCTGCCCGCGGCTTGGCAAATTGTTCTTGTGGCGCAGGCCGCGGTAGCTACCGATGTCTTTGAGACGCTTGATATTACCGTTGACCACGCGCTGCAGCTCGCCTTCTACGACGAGATGCTCGTTGATATAGTCCTGGATACGGCCAATTTCCGCGTCGGTCAGATCTTTGACCCGCACGGTGCGGTCCACTTTGGCTGCTGCCAAGATATCATCGGCCGTCTTGGGCCCGATACCATGGACGTACGTCAAAGCAACCCAGACTTGCTTTTCCGTAGGAATAGTGACTCCTGAGATTCTTGCCATATCCTAGCCCTGCCTTTGCTTGTGCTTTGGCTTAAATTTGTTGATGACATAGACCCGACCCTTGCGACGAACAATCTTGTCGTCGGGACTGATCTTTTTGACACTTGCACGTACTTTCATGTACGGATCATGCTCCTTCCAGCGATGACTCACTGCTTATGTTTAATAAAATTGTATGGGCTAGAACTCCCTCAGCATAGCGCAATCACCGGTCGTTTATAGACCTGTCCGAATGCACCGTACTGCGAAAGTTCAACCCTTGCGGTAGGTGATACGACCTTTGGTAAGATCGTACGGCGTGAGCTCCACCGTAACCGCGTCACCGGGGACGATACGGATAAAGTGTTTCCGCATCTTGCCAGCGACATGCGCTATGATTTTATGGCCGTTCTCGAGCTCTACGCGAAATTGAGTACCCGGCAGGGTCTCAATAATCGTACCTGTTAGTTCTATGACTTCTTTGCTCGCGCCCATAAATTATAACGTCAATTGATTATAGCAGTATTTACCACACTATGTAAAGTGTTTTTATGATTTCTTCTTGCGTACGGATTTGTCCGATTCTTCGCCGTGATGGAATAGTTTCTGCGTGAAGCCGGGGAACTTCAGGCGCCGCGCTCCAGCCGCTGCTTCTACCGCTGTCGCAGGCTCATAAAAGAAGTCATCGCGGCTATACTGGTCGTAGGTGACCATCAGTGCCCGTGATTCGACGGCACGTAGCGTCTCAAGCGAGACAGCCACGAGAATGAGCACGCTCGTACCATGCAGCGCGATGCTGCTGCTCACGAAAATCTGGGCGATGATAGGCATGATAGCGAGAAGGCCTAACGCGACCGCCCCGAACAGTGTCAGCTTGTTAACCGTCTTGCCAAGGAATTTTTCAGTCTGCAGGCCCGAACGAACACCTTCGACAAACCCGCCCTGTTTCTGCAGGTTCTCTGCGATTTCCTTGCTGTTAAAGGTGATACTGGTATAGAAGAACGTAAAAAGAAATACGAGCAGGAAGTATGTCACAGGATAGATATAGGGCTGCCACCCGCCGGCAGCGAATGTCGTCGATGTCGGGCTCTGGAACCATGTGACAAGGTTCTGGCCGACCGACTGCCAGTGGGCGCTTGAACTGTTCGTAAGCAATGTACCGACGAAACTTGGGACGCTCAGGAATGCCACGGCGAAGATGATGGGAATCACGCCGGCGGTAATAAGTTTGATCGGCAATACCGTTGTCACGCCGCCGTAGGTGCGATTACCCTGCACCCGTTTCGCGTAATTGATCGTAAGACGTTTGGCGGCTTCATTCAGCATCACCACTATCCATGTCACAATAACGACTGCCGCCAAAAAGATGAGCGCGAACCCGAGTGCTTTCGCATCAACCGGCAGATTATGGCCGAAAACATTCCATTTCGCACCACTTGCGAAGATCGATGAGGCGAACTGCGCGATTGCCGCAGGCAAAGAGCTGACGATACCCACGGTAATAAGCAGTGATATACCATTGCCGACGGATTTCTCCGTGACGAGCTCGCCCATCCACATGAGTAGCATCGAACCGCCGGCGAGCGCTGCCACCATCAATACCCACTGGGCAATCGAGGTATTTGCAGTAATGTCGCCGATGCCGCCGATTTGCTGGGCGTACTGGCGTACAAGATAGATGGAACCGATTGCCTGGATGATAGCCAGGGGGAACGTCAGAATGCGTGTGTACTGGTTGATCCGCTTCTGACCCGATTCACCCTCTTTGCGCATTTCTTCAAGCTTCGGGATGGCTTTCGTAAGGAGCTGCATGATGATGCTGGCATTGATGTACGGGCCGAGCCCGGCAATCATGATCGAGAAGTTGGCAAGTGCACCACCACTCAGGACGTTGATGAAGCTGAGCAGCTGCGGGGTACTGCTGTTGTTATTGAACAGATTAGTCAGGACCTGTTTCAGCGTCTCGGGGTCGGCAAGCGGCACGGGGATATGCGACAAAATCCGGTAGATGACGATAATGCCGAGCACGGCGAAGATACGCTTGCGCATGTCGGATTCTTTGAACGATGCACCAATAACTTTCCAGTTCACGAGTAGTACCCTATCTTTTTAGTCAATTTCAGACATAAGTATACAGAATTCCCTTGGTAATCGCAAAATATTACGCGCGTCGCTTAGGTATGACGGAATAGGTGATGATGTTTATATGTATATCCGCGTATGAGCGCGAGCCCGAATCACTGGGTAGCCATTTCCAAAACCCCATAGAGAAGCGGCGTAACTCCGTATGCGATACTGCGCATATAGAAAAAGGCACGTCGCAAAATGTCGTGCCTTTCTCCGTCCGGTGCATGCACCGCTGCTACACTATTTGTCTTCTTTTGCCTTGGCAACACGCGCCGGGCGCGAGACAGCTTTGAAGCTGCCGCCGGCTTTTTGGACCGCCTCGATAGCATTCAGGCTGGCTGCTTGCAGCTCGACGGTCACCGCTTTGCTAACCTCG
>DAIPYY010000063.1:0-5400 GCA_036782475.1 Candidatus Saccharimonadota bacterium | reverse complement strand
TCGCCCTAAAGACTCTGCCGCCGAAGCCATTACGCTATAAGCGCCACCGCAGCCTTTTCATGGTGCTGCAGTGGGTATATCTGCCATTCACTTCACTCGTTTACAACTCTATGGCTGCACTCAATTCCCAGACCCGCCTCATATTCCGTCGCTATTTGTCGAAGTTCGATGTCACTGAAAAAGCGGTCGTCACTGATAATGCCGACGGTACCCGTTCCGCCAAGGTCTAGAGGGGATGATAGGCGGTATACTGCACGGCGGCTGCTGCATCGAAGCGTGATAGCACCGTCCGCGCTGCTTCAATAATGGCTTTACGTTCAATACGGCCTTCCTGGGTCGTTTTTACTAGTGAGCTGATAGTTGTAGCGGTCAGGGCTGTTGCCGCCTCCACGGCGTCCGTACGATGCCCAAGAGCGCCTACGATACTCATATAAAGCTGGTCGCGGGAAAAGGGTACGAGCGATCCGTCCGCTGTCACTACCCGGAAGCTTCCTGCCAAGTCTGGGGATTCCAAGGTGGTGAACACTGCTCCGCAACCCCGACATAGCCGCCGTCGCCATGTATGCCCTTGCTTCCGCTGCTCGCGTGAATTGGTTACTCTCGTTTCTGTGCCACAGTATATACAAACCATGGCTACATATTGACATAACGCTGTTTAAAAAGCTAGTGGAAAACTTGTTCGCACACCGTGGAAAACCTTGGCGGCAGGATCCATGTCATAAAAAAACCGGTAGCGATACATCGCTACCGGGCATTGTTCTATGGAACAGTTTATGCAGTTCGCGCCCGGCGCACCCGAGTAACTCGTTTGACACTGGGGAGTTCTTCATAAAACAACTCGAAGCCCTGTAAGGAGCTCATTGTCTTAGTGGTACTCACCAAAACACCTCGTTTAACCTGAGTATGATACCAAAGCATTATTGACATGTCAATATAAAATGGTATACATAAGCGTTTTTAACAGGGGTAATGAAAGAATATGATAAATATACAGGATACTACAGGCGAGCTCACTTATTCACCATATAAAAACACCCTACTACAGGGTGTTTTTATATGGTGGGCGATATAGGATTCGAACCTATCACCTCCACAACGTCAATGTGGCGCTCTAGCCAAATGAGCTAATCGCCCAGATGTAGGACCCCTAAAATATAACAGATTCCCCCGGTGAATTCAATACGGGAGGCACTAGAGGCGAAAATCACATTTTGCGACGCAGTGTATAGTACACGCAAGAATAAAGTAGAGTCAGGAGCGGCAGAGATTGTACAAATTGTCAAAAAATTTTATGACAATTCCGAGAGGGTGCCCACGTGAAAATACTTCGGATGGTATAAAGGACTCATTTTGAGTTATCCACGTTTTCCACAGTGCTTATGGCAAAACATGAAAAAAGTACTAGCCAAATAGTACCAGGTTCGCTATACTAGTATGCGAGGTGAGGTTTTGCCGAGAGGTTTTAGCCCCACTAGAAATCGGACGTATTTGCGAGAGCGTCCGATTTTTTATTGTGCTAACGCTCACTTTTTTATCGAAGTACGCTACTATAGCTCTCATATGGGAGTCGTATACTCACCTGAAGAGGTAGCCTTGGGTCATGTCGCAAAACCAGGCGATCACGAAGCGCTTGGCCGCTTGCTGCTTTCTGCCGCAGAAAACAGCCCGGTAATCAGGGCGGGAATTGTGTATGGCTCAAGTGTTTACGGAATAGCTAACAGGCGTAGCGATGTTGATTATTTGGCAATTTATGATGACGATGCAGCTCTGGACGCCTTTACCCTTATAAGGGGGGTGAAACGAGCTGCTATGGATAGAGGCATATATGCAAAAGCGGAGGAGCATTGGGAGCCCGAAGAACCGTTGGTAAAACCCGGGCAAGTCGACAAGCAATACCTTGCCCATTTTGCCGCCGTAACCCAGAGGTCACCAGGCTGGGTCATTGGCAATCCGATTTCTTATATTGATCAGACGCCCCTGGAAAAGAATGACCTGCTTTTTTCAGTCCGGCAATACCTTAGTGCTAAAACGGCAAAATTTACAAAAACCGCATGTGATCTATCGCCTGACCATCATGATATCCAGCGGGCGTTGGAGCTACCGGTAGCGATCGCCCGTAAGGTAATGCTTGTAATGCAACCGCACTGCGGTGTTATGGCACCGACAGAGAATAAGGGGGCCATGATAACCGTTAGCAATAGGATATTGAATAGTCCTTGCATCTCCCGGATGTTTCACACAAAGCAGGCGGTCGATAGCCAAGCGCGACTTCTGTTTTTTGACCGCGAATATAGCGCTGCTCTTGATCGGGCAATGGAGGTGGACGGCCATTATAGGAGCATAGGCCGCTATGAGAAGTGGCTAAACAGGCACACCAGGGAAATCCTTGACCAGGCATTCATCCTGTCAAGATCCTGGCAGAAAATCCTCGATAGCGTTGAGTGAACTTGAATCCACCTAACGGAATCAGACGTATCTGCGAAAGCGTCCATTTTATTGGCTATAAAACTGCTCATGCTTGCATTGATGATGAGAGGGTATATGATGGGGAGTAATAAGGAGAACAGTCATGATTGAGAGGGATGATGTGATCGTTACGGTTCCTGAAGACTTGACCACAAAGTGGAGCGATACACTAAATAGAGATTTTGGAGGTGGACGGTTTTTGCTGGAGGTGACGACGGAAACATGGTGGACCGACCCGCAGCGTGGTCGGGCATCTGCATATTTGGAGCCGCAGGATCAGGGCGGTCCACATGGGTGGAGACATGATCTGAAGGGAATTTTCGATGGCATGATATATACGAACTTGCCAGAAGCATCACATGTTCAAGGTGATGGATTTATGATAGGGCTTAAAGAGGCTAAACTTGATGCCAGCGATGACGAGATAGACCCGGGTCATGTTGTCTTTGCGGCATTGCACCAAATCATCGGTCCTTTGCGGTTCCGCTTGCAACTTGAAGAGAGCAAGTAATATTTGTTAGTCTCATCTGGTGGATGTATAATTGCCATATAAGCGTAGAAGTGGACTCACCAACCACGGAGCTTCGTCCGGGCGGCAGCGATGGACGTAAAACAAAAGCTGTAAGAGTAAATGCTTAGGTGGAACCTCCGGATATCCCGGACCCGAGCACGCTGGAAGATGGACCTTTTAAACATCGACCGCGTGTTTATTTATATAAGGAGGAAGACATGGCAGATCAAGATGAAAAGCTCTATGCGATGCGGCACAGCCTGGCGCATATTATGGCCACCGCGATTACACGGCTCTGGCCGGGGGTAAAATTGGGTGTCGGTCCGGTCGTGGAGAACGGGTTCTATTATGATGTTGACCTCGGCGATACGAAGCTGAGCGAAGATGATTTCGAGAAGATCGAAGCGGAGATGCGCAAGGTTATCGCCGAAGGGCAGGCGTTTGAACGGCTCGAGAAGCCGGTGGACGAGGCGATTGACTGGGCCAAAGAGAGCAGTCAGCCATACAAAGAAGAGCTGCTCAATGACCTCAAACGGGCGGGGACGACCGTTGCCAAAGATCTCGATGCCGATACCCTCGGAGTGGCGGCGGATAATGAAAGCAAAGTCGATTCGGTTTCATTCTATCGGAATGGTGAGTTTACCGACCTCTGTCGGGGTCCGCACGTGGAAGCTACCAATAAAGTCGGAGCGTTCAGGCTGATGCGGGTAGCCGGCGCCTACTGGCGCGGCAAAGAAACGAACCCGCAAATGCAACGTGTATACGGAGTGGCATTTGCGACGGAGAAAGAACTACGGAGCTACCTTATGATGCTTGAAGAGGCGAAGAAGCGCGATCACCGAAAACTCGGTCAGGAGCTCGATCTGTTCGTTTTCTCTGATCTCGTCGGACCGGGGCTGCCGCTTTGGACGCCTCGCGGTACAATCCTTAAAAATCAGCTTGACGCATTTGTGCAGGAACTGCGCGAAGCTGCCGGCTTCCAGCAGGTGTCTATCCCGCATATTACCAAGAAAGACCTCTATGAGCGCAGCGGTCACTGGGCGAAATTCAAGGACGAGCTGTTCCGCATTACGACCAGGGACGGACATGAATTCGCCATGAAGCCGATGAATTGCCCCCATCATACGCAGATTTATGCCTCACAACCGCGCAGCTACCGCGATTTGCCTATCCGCTACCGTGATACGACTATGGTCTACCGTGACGAGCAGAGCGGTGAACTTGGCGGTTTGTCGAGAGTGCGGGGTATTACTCAGGATGATGCACATGTTTTCTGTCGGACGAGTCAGGTGGAGGAGGAAGCTGCAAGCCTATGGAACATCATCGAGACATTTTATGGCGCGTGCGGATTTGAGCGGTTCCGGGTACGCCTCTCGACGCACGATCCGGCCAATATGGCTGGCTACGCTGGAAGTGAAGAGAAGTGGGTATCAACAGTGCAACAGCTCCGGAATATAATCGAAGGCAAAGTAGGAAGCGACTATATCGAAGGCGTCGGGGAGGCAGCATTTTACGGACCCAAGATCGACTTTATGGCTAAAGATGCCATCGGTCGCGAGCATCAATTGGCGACCATCCAGCTTGATTTCAACCAGCCCGAAGGGTTTGATCTGACCTGCATCAACGAAGAGGGCGCCGATGAGCGTATCGTCATGCTGCACTGCGCGGTGATGGGCTCGCATGAGCGGTTCCTCAGCGTGTACATCGAGCATACCGGCGGACGATTCCCGACATGGTGTGCTCCGGAGCAGATACGGGTGATTAGCGTGAACCAGGAAGAGGCAACGGTGAGGTTCATGGATGAGTTCCAAGAAAGTGCTAAGAAACTGGGGCTGCGTGCGGGGGTGGATAATAGTAACGAATCAGTCGGCAAAAAGATCCGCTCCGCCGAACTATCGAAAGTACCCTACACCGTCGTGATCGGCGAAAAAGAGATTGAGAGCGGCCAACTAACACCGCGGATTCGTAGTGACATGGTAGTGAAGGAGCCTGCCCGCAGTTATACCGTAGATGAATTTCTCGGCACGGTAGCGCACGAGGTGAAATCCCGCACGAGCCACACGTCACTGTAGTTTTTGATAGGAGTATCCGATGCAAGCACAGCAATATACTGATACTGACAGTGGATTTCGGTACAGAGTCGAAGCACTCGTTTCGTCGATACCGGTCGGCAGAGTCATGACGTATGGACAGATTGCGGCGCTATGTGGCAGCCCTTTGGCGGCACGAATCGTGGGCGGCATCGCGCACTACGGTGACCCGGATTTGCCGTGGCAGCGTGTGGTGAACAAGACCGGCGGTCTTGCTTCAGGATATCCCGGGGGACGTAGTGGCCACCGGCAGGTGCTTGAAGCCGAGGGCGTAAAGGTATCGGACGATTTCAAGGTTGCGATTGACGAACTTATCTGGTGGCCCGAGGAACG
>DAIPYY010000062.1:0-5416 GCA_036782475.1 Candidatus Saccharimonadota bacterium | reverse complement strand
GGGTATTTGTACGGACTGGTGCTCAGCCTGGGTATCTTGAGCGGATTTCCCGCTTTTGTCGCCTTTTTGCTTTTTGCGGTGCTCGCAGCTTGGTCGGTGGGCCTGCTGGTACATGGCATGTTCGCGCTTTTGATCGTGACACTACCGGAAACGAAACCTGTCGCAGCGATCAAAAACGCCAAAAAACTGGTGCTGCGTCGCCGTCTCTTGATCATACGCAAGTTTCTGCTGGCCCTCTTGTTCATCGGCATCGTTTGTGCGGTTGTCATGCTGCCATTCATCATTTGGCTCCCCGGCGCGGCATCCTGGATATTTTACTTGCTCAGCATATGCTTTTTCACGTACGGCGAGCTATACATCTATGTTCTCTACAGGGAGCTTCTATAAATGGATACCGCGAAACAACAGGCCGCCGAGCGTATCGCCAAGCTCCGTGAGCTAATCAATGATTATCGGTACCACTACCATGTGCTTGATGAGTCGATCATGAGCGAAGCCGCGGCCGACAGCTTGAAGCACGAGCTCTCCCAGCTGGAAGAACAGTATCCCGACCTCATTACGCCGGATAGTCCGACGCAGCGTGTCGCCGGCGTAGCGCTCGACAAATTCACAAAAGTTACGCACCGAGTGCCGATGATTTCCCTGCAAGACGTGTTCAATCGCGATGAAGTGGCTGCCTGGATACAGCGCACCGACAAGCTGCTGCCAGGCCGTACGCATGAGTTTTTCTGCGATATCAAAATGGACGGGCTCGCCTGTGCACTTATCTACGAAGATGGCTTGTTCGTACAAGCCGTGACACGGGGCGACAGCCGTATCGGCGAAGATGTCACAGCCAATGTCCGTACGATCGCGAACGTGCCGCTGCGGCTACGACGGACAGATGATAACGGCCTTTTTCTGTCCGGGCGGACTGAGATACGCGGCGAAATCGTCATCCTGAAAGAGGCATTCGAGCAGCTCAATGCCGCGCGGCGGGCAGCCGGTGATCCAGTATTCGCAAATCCACGGAACCTCGCTGCCGGTACGATCCGTCAGCTGGATCCTGGCCTGGTTGCCACCCGGCCGCTTACGTTCATAGGCTACGACATGCTCCGTGACGACCCAGCAGATATCCCGACTCATGCGTATGCTTACCAGATGATGGGAGAGCTCGGCATCACCAGGAATGTACACGCGACCGTCCTTGAAGGGCTTGACGCTGTCATGGAGTTCGCTGACAAATGGGAAATTCAGCGCCATGAACTTCTATATAACACCGACGGACTTGTCGTAAAAGTAAATGACAGAGCCGCATATACCGCACTCGGCACAGTCGGGAAAACACCCCGGGGGGCCGTCGCGTACAAATACGCAGCCGAGGAGGCCACTACTGTTGTCACGGATATCGTCATTTCCATCGGCCGGACCGGTGCGGCAACTCCTGTAGCCGTATTCGACCCCGTGCAAGTAGCCGGCACGACCGTGCAACATGCCAGCCTCCACAATGCCGACGAGATCGCCCGGCTCGACGTACGCCGCGGCGATACGGTCATCATCTTCAAAGCTGGTGATATCATTCCTCAGGTGCTGCGAGTGCTGCCGGAACTTCGTCCGACGGATTCCAAGCCGTTCGACTACCCTGCTGAGCTGGCCCGGCAATACCCCGAGCTTGAATTCGAACGTCCCGAAGGAGAAGTCGTCTACCGGGTAAAGGGTGCTGACTCCGATTTGATTTTGAAGCGGGCGCTCGAACACTTTGCATCCAAGGGGGCACTTGACATCGACACGCTCGGTGAAAAAAACGTTATCGCTCTCGTCGACGCCGGCTTGGTGCATGACCTCGCGGATATCTACTCCGTTACAAAAGAAGCTTTGCTAAAACTTGACCGGTTTGCAGAGATTTCTGCGCAGAAGCTTGTCAACGCTATCGCCGAAAAAAAACAACCGCCTCTGGAGCGTTTCGTGTACGGCCTGGGCATCCGTCACGTCGGCGTACAGACGGCTATCGACCTCGTAAAACGGTTTGAATCACTCGAAGCGCTCACCCACGCTACCATCGACGAACTGCAATCGGTCGATGGTGTGGGCATCGTCGTAGCCGAATCTGTCGCTGCGTGGTTCGCTGACGAAGACAACCTTGCCCTGCTCGAGAAATTCTCCGGCGGCGGCGTAAAACCTCACTATGAAGCCAAAGGCGGCAAACTTGCAGGCATGAGCTTCGTGGTCACCGGCACGCTGGAAACCATGGGACGGGACGTTGCGGCCGAACGCATCCGTGCCCTCGGCGGCACCTTCCAGACATCGGTCGCCAAAGACACTACTTACCTCGTTAGCGGCGGCAAAACCGGCGGCAGCAAGCTCAAAAAAGCTCAGTCCTACGGCACTAAAATCATCAACGAGCAACAATTCTTAGACTTGACAAACTAAACTTGCTATGCTAAAATAGAAAAATGAGCGAGTTTGAACAGCCACCACACGGAGATCTCACCATCCAAGATTTGTCGGCAAATGCCGTGCTGCCATCTTATTTTGACGAGGCCGACTTACTGATTAACCCTCAGCTATTGGACGAACCACTAAAGGATATGAGCAGTGCCGCTCAAGCAAAAGCTCTTGTCGCAGCGGCAGTCGCTCTAGATGTCTTTCGGTCTGGAAATGGGACCGGCCCACTGGCTACACAAACGGACATTACTCAGCAAAAACTAAAGCAAGGCATCGACAAGCTCCATGACCGTTTTCCGGAAAACGCCGTTCTGCCTATATTTTCTCTGAACTTCACCCCTCAGTACACCCTCAAAGCAATGATACGTGCGTACAACAAACATGTGCCGTATGGTGCAGAGCTTAATTTTGATGAAGAATCATACGATACATACAATATCTCTAATAAAAGTCTGAATAATCGCTATCAGATGCGTGAGGGTGGTCGGTCGTGGTATTCGAGCGCTAGGCATTCTTTTCATACGCCTCAATTGTCCCTTCGAGGTTTACTGCTTGATAGGACCTTGGGTATAGCTGATGTCAGTAAGGAAATGCCGCCTGACATGGGGAACGAGAGGACACTGCGGACCGCTAACCTTGCCGACATCATTATGAGCGATATGGTGCTAAGAAACCTGGGCCAGACACTGGCTCAGGCATTACCTTCCATGGCACCTGACACTTTTCTGCAAGCTCAAAACTTGATCGGCATATATAATCCCAACCCCATGGTGGCGAGAGTACAGACGAATGATTTTAGGACGAAGGTAGTTTTTTCCAAGCAGGATAGTAGCGATAAGCAGCTATTGACCGTCACCGCGGATGATGAAAACGAGCTGCGCTGAGACTGTTGCCGACATTCTTAGGGTGTTACAATCGAGACAGTATGAAAAAGCCAATCATCTTTTTGCATGCGCTTATCATCGCTCTGGCATATTCGGCGCCGTTTTGGCTGGATTGGCGGCTGGTGCCTGCCGGCGTCGGAGTATATTGGCTGCAACTCGTCATTTTCAAACATTGTGTACTTAGTACGGCACAGTTCGGCGACAAAGAAACGACGTTTCATGAATGGTATCTGGCAAAAGTCGGCATTCACCCGAGCCGCAGGGTTCTCAGGCGTTTCCTCAATATCTGGATACCGCTACTTCTCATACTGGTCGCTGTACTCCTTCAGGTCGCTGCACGCTACCAGCCACCCCTTCATATTTGAGCCGATTCACGTATACTGAAATTATGCCGAAGTATATGCTTGGGAAGCTGGTGAGAGACAGACTGCCGGAAATGTATGCCGAACTCGATGAAGTGGCGGAGCTGCGGCGCCTCAAAGACGACGAACTGTGGAGGGCGCTGAAACAGAAGTTCATCGAGGAAGCGTCGGAACTGCCCGACAGTGTCGGCGACAAAGAGGCGCTCACGAGCGAACTTGCCGATCTGCTGCGCGTCATCAAAGACGCGGCGACGCTGGCAGGCATCGATAGTAGAGCGATCGAGGAAGCGGACACGAAGAAAACTGCCAAAAAAGGTGGGTTTCTTGAAGGTGCATACATCGAGACGATCGAGCTTAAAGACAATGATACGTGGAATGATTATTACCGCAGTGAGCCTGATCGCTTTCCAGAGGTCGGAGCTCGTAGGCCCTCCGTCGAGTCGCTCATAACACTCTCGGACGAGCTGGCGGAACTCGGCAAGATCGACCGGGCGACCTTGCTTCCCGGCGGGCGCAATGAAACCGATTCACACCATAGTTTCTCGCTTGCCCTGATCGCGTATGATATTTGTAAGAAATACTGTCCGGAGCTTGATGCTGATCTCGTGGTACGATTTGCGCTCGTACATGACCTGCTCGAAATTATCACCGGAGACGAAGATACCCTGTCGCTCAACCATCAACAACTCTCCGCAAAACACAAACGCGAACTGGCTGCGTGGAAGGAGCTGGAACTGCGTCTGGCCAATTACCCCGCCCTGCTCTCGACACTCAAAGAATACGAACGCTTGGATACTTCTGAGGCAGCAACCGTGTATGTCCTGGATAAGGCTTGTACTATTTGGACGCACTTTTGGGATAACGGTGACAGCCTCCATAGCCGGGGAGCCAAGACACGGGATGATATCGACAGGTGGCATGCCACGCAGATGGAAAAGCTTCATAAGCGCTTACACGTCATGCCGCCGCAGGTCATTCTCGATATTTTTACTGACTCACATGAAAAAATGCGCAAGGAGCTGTTTGAGGTATGAAAGAAGTAGTGTTTGTAACCGGCAATCCATCGAAAGCAGCATACTTATCACGTATGGTCGATTATCCGCTGGAACATTTCAAATATGATCACCCGGAAATCCAGGCCAGGACCCTGGAAGAAATAGTCGAGGAAAAAGCACGCTCAGCCTATGAAAAAGTCGGCAAGGCAGTGCTCGTCGAAGATGTTGCACTCGGTATAGATGAGCATGGCGGCTTGCCGGGACCATTCATCAAATTTTACGTTGAACCGGACACTGGGGCTGGTGAAACAGACTCTGGAGAAACCAGGACAGAAAGACTCGAACGGCTTTGCCGGATAGCTGATTCAACTGCAACGAGGCGTGCAACCGCTGCTTGCGTCATGGGCTACTACGACGGCGAGCGTCTTGAGCTGATGCGAGGCGAACTGCATGGCACCATAGCCGATCATCCCAGGGGTACGAACGGCTTCGGTTGGGATGCTGTCTTTTGTCCCGACGGATTCGGTGGCAACACCCGCGCTGAGCTGACCCCGTCAGACGATGCCGCGACCTACGCCACTATCAAACCATTTGCGGCCCTTCGGGAGCTTCTCGCGTCACTGGGTTCCTAAGTAGGCGTCAGCCTCTATTGCCCTCTGTTCATCCACTACGCCTTCGGTCGCTGGTAGGTTGGTCGTACCCGCCGGTGTTGTGAGCGGCTTAACGCTCGGAACGGTTTCATACAAGGTTA
>DAIPYY010000061.1:0-5426 GCA_036782475.1 Candidatus Saccharimonadota bacterium | reverse complement strand
ATTATGGTGCGTGTCAGCGTCGCAACGACGCGTACAAGGGACGAAAATTACTGCGCGAAGACAGGCTTGAGGGTCAGCTGCTTTCGCATATCGACGAGCTGGATGAGAGCCATGCCGGTCGCAGATTGCTCCATAATATGATACAGCTGCTTGAAAACCGACGGCAGCCTTATATCGGTCAGCACCGCGAAGCAGTCATGAAAGCAATTAGACAGCGTATTCGGCGGGCGGAACGGATGGAAGACAATTTGTACGATGACAAGCTGGCGAGAATAATCACCGAACAAAAATACACGCAGAAGATAGATGAGTTGCATAAGGAGCTTGACACCTTACGGTCGCGCCTAGAGAATTTGGAAGCTACACAAACGAAGCAGCCAGACCTAGAAAGACCCAGCTCAATCCGCGAGTTATACCTACGCCAATCAAAGGCGGGTAAGCGTGTCATAATTCACGCGTTGTTTGCTATGCGCCTACAAGGTGGCGCTGTGCTCATCGACCTCAAGGCATAATAGCAATTATTGTGCTATTATGTTCTTATGAGTGACGCTCAGCTACTGAATCAGATTTCAAGCAATCTCTCGAGGATTCGCAAACAACAGCGCTACACGCAGCGCGCGGTTGCTGAATTGGCCGGACTGAACCCAAACTACTACGCCAAAGTCGAGCGCGGCGACGGCATGCCGTCGCTAAAGACCATCCACAAACTCGCCAAAGCTCTAGAAGTAACCGCCACCGACATTGTTGGGTTTTAGCTTTACACTAGTTCACTGGCCCTGAACATTATCTGGCCCGTCCTGGATGCGTGCTGTTTTTTACGGGTAAGTAATTCTTGTAGATCAACTCTGTCTTCTAATACTAGTGCAAGGTCCGCACCATCCATGGCAAGTATGGCTGATCCGTTTTGCGAATGCGTTTCAAGAGCCGTATCCTCAAATCCGTTAATAGATAAGAACAGGCCTAATGTATTCTCAAGTTTTCGACTTATTTTACCGGCAAATGTATCAAGTTCAGCTACTGCTGATTTTGTTTTTTGCCATTTCGCCTCAAAAAGATAATCGGTCCCCTCATACGTGAAAGCGCCGTCGATTTGTTCACCACTTATCTTGAAGGATGCTTTAGCATCAATGTCGAATAGCGCAAATAAATCAGTTATCAGCCTCTCAAGGGAATATCCTCGTGTCTGAGGTTCTTGTGATGAGATAACGTCATAAAATAAGGACTTAAGTTCACTTAATTTCTCGCTTACCGCTTGTCTAAGTTCGGCGCGGGCCTGTTCCTCTGCGATTCGTCGGTTAGTTTCCTCGGTCTCCCGTCTTAAGATTCTATAAGGCTCCACCTTGCTTCTAAGATCGTCAATCGCTGCTTTTGCGTCTTTGTATTTCTTCTCTCCATCATCCAATCTTTTTAAGTGTGTTGGATCTCCTATATCAGCGGTGGCTAACATTAAAGTTAACAAATCATCTTGATATCTTTGGTTCGATGTCATTGTTGTTAGTAACGTTCTAACCGTATTTCTTTTATACTCCGTCCAGTCAAGTCGTGGTACGAGATTATTATCTGGTAGAGTTGTAGTTAAAAAAGCTCGAAGGTCTGGTTTGTACCAGAATGCAAGACTGAGAGCCTCATTAAGTGCATGAACAGCTGCCGGGTTAACCTTCTTGCTCATCATTCGCTGCTATTTTAAAGCTTTCCATCTCTTTACGAAGAAGCTCTTCATCAATCCGGCCGAGTTCACGGTACATGAGTTTCATACGGATCAGTTTTTGCCTGGCATATGCCGGATTAGCATTTTCGGGGTCTGTTGCTTGCAGATCACGAACCATCGCTGCAATGTCTTCGTCGGTTGGAATATATCCTGTCATGGTCATAGTATAACACCTCTGTTAAGCTTTAGTCCTGCTCGCTCAAGCCGTTTTAGCCCGTCGTGGTCGATGAGAACACAATCGTTTCCAGCGGCTAGTTTCTTCGCAAACTCGCCGTAGGTGCTGTTTGTAATAACCATCGCTCGGTCGCAGTCATAAATACGTAGTCCCGTTACAACTTGCCGCACAGCATCCGCGCCGACAGGGGCTGAGTAACGCTTGGTCTGAATGCCCCAGCGCACACCGTCTCGCTCCGCAACGATATCAACCCCATAGTCGTACTGCTCCGTCGGTCTGACGCTGTGAAAACCGTTTCTTTTCAGTAACTCCGCCACATACTTCTCGAACTCTATGCCGTCCATATCGTCAACTGCCTGGTGTCGCAGACGACGCTTGGCCCAGATCAGCTTCCAGCAAACTCGTAGTACTAGTAGGCAAGTCATTATGCCAATCGCTATGCATGCAACCTCAACCAGCTGTGCCCGATGCGTCCAAGTGGCAGCACTGATTAGGACAACGATAGCGAAGGTCAGATTTGAGTGTTGCGACCGTGAATACTGGGACATATTAGAGGCCCTCCTCGTTCAAGAGTCCCTCGACTGCCGCTTCAATCTGTTCTAACCCCTCAACTAAAGAGTTCCATGTTTGGCTAACCTGGGTCACCAATAAAAAAGCCTTGCGTTTTTGCAAGGCTTTTTTATTGGTCTTTTCAGAGTGAAGCACACTTCTCATCTTCAGCTTCACCTCATCGAGAACCTTTTCCTCACGATTTCCCTAAAAAACAATGCTTCGTTGACAGGGGGTTAATCGGGAGGTAAACTCAAGATTGAAATATTAATAAAATTCAATTCTCTTCAAAACTATAGTCAAAAAGAAAAAAACATCAAACAAATCACTCTTATTATTACTTATCTCCTTGGCAGGCGCCGGCCTCCTAAGCGCCGTTTATTTCTTGTTGATGCGCGCCGAGGATTCCCTGTCAAGCGACCTCGTCGATACAGCACTTGGACCGGTCATTCTGGGACGTCAATTCTCCGCGCTGGGCATCACGTACAGCATTCTGTTCGCAGCGATGCTGGCAATCTCTTTATACTTTTCGTTCCGTTTGTACGCAGAGAAGCAGGCCAAGGCGGCTCGGAAGTCCAAGGGAACGGCTAAATCCAACAAAGTTGTTGTTAGGGACGAATCTGCACGGTACAAGCCAAAGCAGCTACTCTACCAGGGGGTGTCAATCCTCGTGGTTATATCTCTCGTTGGCGTGATTGGGTCTGTGACATCAGAGCCTTCAAGTGCTCAGGTCTTGCCTGCCCTACAAGACGTGTCCTACACAAAGATAGCCGATACTCCCAGTGGTCTCAAAAAAGCCAACGGCAAGGTCATAGACACTATGCAAGGAGGCACTACAGATGGCAAATATATCTATCTGGCCTTCGAAAACCCGAAAGGCGGCGGGTATATAGCGAAGTATGACCTGGACGGCAATCTCGTGAAGACAAGTGCACACTTCACGCCCAAACAAGTCGGACATGCGAATGCCATGACGTACGACTCGGTCCGCAACAGGGTTATCCTGGCCGTCTACCAGCCCGACGGCAACAAGGTATTGAACCGGGGGAAAGTAACCCATTTCAATCCTGATACGCTTAATATCACAATATCGCGCTTTGTAACTCCCGAAGCGGCCGTTAGTAATATCTGCTATAGCGCGGCAACGAACCAGTATATATCCAACGGCAAACTCTATGATGCGAGCCTCAAGCTTGTGAAGGAAGATCTCTATAGTTATGGCAAATATACTAAGCAGTATGGTGACAAAAAATCAGCGGGCCAAGGCATCAGTTGCGACGCAAACAATATCTACGTCATACGTTACTACCCGCACAAAACAAATCCCCATACTCACGTCTATGTCTTCAATTGGTCAGGCAAGCTGACCGCCGCATATAACGTCAAAGGCCTCAAGGATGAAGCGGAAAATATCTTTATTCTTAACAACCAGTTCTACATGGGTGTAAATAACGGCTCTACTTACAAGGGTAACAAGAAGGATAATAAAAAAGATTACCTCATACGGCTCGACGGTATCACTGCCCGCCAGAACCCGACCCAAGAATCACCCGGATCAATTGAAACCGACACCTCAGACAACACGGAAACTATACACACTGGGATACTTCCCGATGAAAAAGACCTCACCGATTAAAGCGCTTTCAGTATACCGTCAAAGACAGCTTATTTGACTTGGGAATACAGCCTCAAAGATCATTTTAACGGATATGTTCCCTGTGGGATAAGTACACTCAAGGGGATATGGACACCGCCATCATAGATTGAGCTACATTCTACGAACGCCCGAGTGGGGATGCGCACAGGGCTGAGCGTCGCATCCCAAACAAAATCCTTTATTTCACCCAGTTCAAGCAGAACCTCCGCCGTATTACCAGCCCGCGGTGAGTCTTCCTGGGGCACAATCACTGAAGCACCTTTGAGTTTGCCGGCAATTGAGATCCCGCTGTCCACTTGGACTAACGAGCTATTTTCGTTCGTATCCGTATAAAATTTGTGGGCGCTGAGCATCATACACGAATCAAGAATTCGCGACAATCCTGTAAGCGGCAACGCCTGGACAAGAAACTGTTTTTGTTCGTACGGACTTGACAGGAACACCCGCCGGGCGACCGATTGCAGCAAACGAGCGTCGTCAACTTCCGGCAGCCCGCTTTTTTGCATTGTAGCCAGGCGGTTGCCGCCGAGGCTGATCCTCTGGGCAAGAAACGTTTCTGTCATATAGTAAAACTTAGGCGCCCAAGCAGCCAATCACGCGAGAGAATGGTCAGGAACCAGCCGGCCCGCGGGCCGCTTGTCTTGCCGATGAGCAGCCGGTACAGTGCTGAAAATATCTCTTTTGGCTGCATCCCCAGCTCATCTTTGAGCGAATACAGTGCAAGGTGAAAATATTCACCGTCGGCGTCCGCCGGAGCAGCTGCGATTTTCTCAGCGAGCAGTGTGAAGAGCCGTTTTTCGGTTTCGGAAAAAGAGGCCGCTTCGACGTGCTCCGCCAAGGAGAATTTCATTTCTTCCGGTGCCCATCGGTCGAGCCAGGTATCGATGAAAGCCAGCTCTCGCCTGATCGTATCGGCCTGCGTGGCGGCGACCTCGGCATATTCAGAGCGTGCAATCGTCTGAAGGGTCTGGTCGGGGTTACGCAGGCTCGCTTGGTATGTATTTACAAGGTGGGAAAACGGTACGTTGCTGACTACCGGCGTATCGACATGCAAAAGGCAAAGCTCAAGCAGCTGCTGTTCGCTTTCAGTGCGGTCAGACTTCGCCTGCAGGGCCGCAAAATCATCAAAGAGCCGGAGCAGTGTCTCGCCCTCACCGAAGAAAAGTTGCTTATCCGGGCTCGAACGGAGCAGGAAAAACCAGACGATTTCCGGCGGCAGTACCGTCAGCAGTTCCTTCGCCGTGATCACATTGCCGGCGCTTTTGCTCATTTTCTTCGTCTCGCCGACGCGGTTGATAAAGTGGTAGGGTACCGGATACGGTGCTTCAGCTCCATAT
>DAIPYY010000060.1:0-5510 GCA_036782475.1 Candidatus Saccharimonadota bacterium | reverse complement strand
AGCGCCCAATAGTTCACATAGACGGCGCTGTTTGGCACCTCGATGTCGGCTCATCTCATCCTGGGGCTGGAGCAGGTCCCAAGGGTCCGGCTGTTCGCCGGTTAAAGAGGTACGTGAGCTGGGTTCAGAACGTCGTGAGACAGTTCGGTTTATATCCGCTGTGGACGTCAGGAAATTTGAGAGGATCTACCCCTAGTACGAGAGGACCGGGGCGGACGCACCGCTGGTGTATCAGTTGTTCTACCAAGAGCATTGCTGAGTAGCTATCGTGCGGAATAGATAAGCGCTGAAAGCATATTAAGCGCGAAACTAGCCTCAAGATTAGATTTCCCTATGAGGACACTGAAAGACGATCAGTTTGATAGGCGCAAGGTAGAAGTGCGGTAACGTATGGAGCCGAAGCGTACTAATAGTCCCATTGACTTTTTACGTACTATGAATCGTATCCAATCCTAAGGGTATGGTTCATAGTAAAGTGTATTGACTGGTTATTGGTGCATATCAGATGTACCGGTAGCACGTTTGTGTAATGCTATCTTTTACAATTTGTCGCACCGACGTTTTGGACGTCGAGTCGGAGATGTTTGGCAAAAACTTCTCGGGCTCGGTGCCCATAGCGAGAGGGAAACACCTGTTCCCATACCGAACACAGCAGTTAAGCCTCTCAGCGGTTACAATACTTGGGGCTCACCCCTGGGAAAATAGCACGGTGCCGTTTTATAGAAAAAGCCTCCTTTATAGGGGGCTTTTTCTTTTGCAATGGTTAGCCGTAAGGAGCTTTGCATCCTGCTGTTCGGGGGTATGAATTTTTGTGTATCCACTGTTGTCAAAAATGTATATATTTCGTAATTAACAGGGGTAATTTTCTGAGTAAATAAATTGTTCATATCACAACGAAAGAAGCTCTACAGGGGTTGACCGAGTGAAGCATAAGACCGTATGATGAGCGTGTATAGTTCTACCTCTGGTAGCGATACAACATAAAAACATACAAAAAATAAACAAAGGAGTTACGCACAATGCGTAAAAAACTAAGCGTACTCGCAGCGCTAGCGGTTATTGTAGCCGCTGTGGCCGTGCCGTCGGCGGCCCATGCTGCGCTCAGTACAAACCTATCACAGGTTATTAACCAAGGAACGTTGTCTGTTGACTTTGTCGATGGCTCGGACGTATCTATCGCAAGCCCGTCGGTGAGCTTCGGTGCCGTGGATTTCTCGTTCGCGTGTCAACCGGCTACTGCTACGCTCGGTACGGCTTCACAGAAACTGCAGGTTAAGAACCCTAAAAAGGCTGGCGCCAAGATCGACTTGAACGCTTCAGTGCCTGGCACCTCGACGTGGACCAGCGGCGCTAATACGTACAAGTACAACGATGCTGCAGGTTCTGGTTGTACGAACGGTCAGCTTGCCATAACCGGCGGTACATTCACGAAGACAATTGGTGCAAACACCCCTGTCTACACCACGCCTGGCGGCGCGTTTACCGGCACTTCATCGGTAACACTCTTCAACAACACCAGTACTACTGCCTACAATGGTGATCTTACGAACTACACGCTTACTCAGCAGATTCCTGCCGAGCAGACCGATGGCACCTATAGCCTTCCGATGGTAGTTACGTACACTGCTCAGTAAACGAAAACAGAGCATATATTTTGCGTTGGTTCGGCGCAAGTGCACTGCTTCGGACCAACGCACGACTGGCCTCCGTACACTGGCTCTTCTCTTCAATACTCTATGAGGTGGTTATCACTAAGACTGTCTAGAAAAAGTAAGCAAAAGCATGTACAGTTAGATGTAATATGAGAAACACTGTACAAAAACTAGCAGTCCTATTTCTAGGCACTATCCTTTCCGCGTCATTATTTTCACCAGCGGTGTTGGCAAGCTCGGCGGATGTCGGCATCGAGCCGGCGTATCCTACGGCAGACAACGAAAGAACACAAAGTATCTTTATTATGCGTCTGAAGCCTGAGGAGCAGGGGAAAAACGGCATCCGTCTCATCAACTCAGGCAAAGATGCACATACAGTCGAGATATATCCGACAGATTCATCAAGCTCTGTCGACGGTTCTTTCTCCTGCCGACAGCATGCCGAAGCGGTGAAAGATGTTGGTACATGGGTGAAGCTCGACAAAACCAAGCTGACATTGCAGGCCGGAGAGCAGACGGTGGTCGACTTTACGGTGAATGTGCCGAAAGGCGCCGGGCCGGGGGAACATGACGGCTGTATCGCAGTGCAAGACATAGAAAATCTGCCAGCTAAATCAGGATCGGGTGTGCTGCTCGGATTCCGCTCCGCGATCAGGCTCGCGGTGACCGTTCCTGGTAAGATAGTAAAAAAGCTTGATATCGTAAAAATAGATATCAAACACGTGGAGAACAGGGGGATCAGTGTCTCCGCTATCGCAAAGAACAGCGGTAACGTCTCCCTCGATGTGACTGCGAGGGCTCAACTGGTCAGCGTATTGGGCCAGGAGACTAAAATAAAGTCTGATGCAAAGTACCCGATCATGCAGGGCGCGACGACGGGATGGCCGTACGTGTTTGACGGTCCATACTGGGGAGGAATTTATAAGGCCCGCACTTCACTAAGCTACAATGCGGATCCCAATGCCGGCCTCGGACAGAATGAGTCCAATCAGCAGCGCATACGGAAGGATTCGGGCTGGTTTGTCGCGTATCCCCATCCGCTTGCAGCAGCAGCCGAGCTGCTGGTGTTTGTCGCTATAATCTGGCTCCTGGCTACGCCATTACGCCGACGCTTGCAGCGCCGCCGCGTTATAAAGCGCTGGCAGAAATATGTTGTTGCCGAAGGTGAAACATTGGCGACGATCGCCAAGGCGCGTAACGTAAAATGGAAGAAGATCGCCAAGCATAACCGTATAAAGGCGCCGTACTTGATTGAGGCGGGCCGCACGATTATGGTGCCAAAACCCGGAAAAGCAAAAAAGGCCTCGAGGCGTCCAAAAGCGGTTGGCTCGGAGCTCGATTGGCTTTCCAGCGAAGAATCACTAGCACCGGTAGTACCAAGTGCTCCATCTCCTGCGCCCGTTCCTGTTCCGGTGCAAGCTACCATACCGGCGGCTGAGCGGCATGTTTCACCTCCCGAGCCGCCCCAACCGCAGTCAGACTGGTACCCACCGCAGAATGACGCACCCTCGCACGATTCTTCACGGTCTCCGATTCCGCCGTCATCCGCTGTCCGACCCGTTGCTCCTAATCCTTTGTTCCCTGAGCCGGAGGATACGGATTTTCCTGATTGGCGGGAGGGGGCCAGCGAGGATGAGCTTCGTCAGCTGGGTGTCATAGCCGATAGTGCTTCGATATCCCAGATCCAGGATTCGTGGAGCATTGACGAAGAAGACACCAAAAAACCTCCAAAAAAATCTAGTACAAAACGCCGCTCTCCGGCAGGCACGAAGAGGCCCGCGGTCAAAAAGGCATCCACCGGCCGCTCCACGAAAAAGAAATAAACCCTAACGTGGCATATGCTACCGAGACGCACCACACGGGGTAGATGGTATACTAAAGATAAGTGAATATGGGGTAGATGGCGCAAAAATGCAGCACCGAAAGATGAAACAAATGAACCAGCAGGTGAACCGGTGCGGGTTGTTGAGCAAAAAATTTGCGCTCATAGCATCAGCAGCGCTTATTGCGGGCACGCAGTTAGCGGCGTTAGTATCGCCTCTGCCCGCCCAAGCGGCGAACTTCAGCACGAGAATGGGGTACTATGTCGGCACCGGCGCCTCAAAAACGATTAGCGGTCTAGGGTTCCAGCCGAGCCTCGTCCTCATCAAATCTTCTACCACGGCCGGTGTTGCCGTTTTCAAGACAAGCGCTATGGCGGCCAACACTACGGCCTATTTCAGCGCGACCGCTGACAACACGGCTACCAGCATCTCTTTGACCACCGATGGGTTCACCATTGGTACGCTCGCGAACGTCAACACCGCTAACGTACTCTATCGATGGATAGCGTTTAGCGGCTCGGACTGTACCTCGACCGGCTATCTGTGCGTCGGAACATATTCAGGCAATGGCTCGTCCAGCCGTACCATTACGACGGGCTTCCAGCCGGATATGGTCATGGTCAAGCGCTCGACGGCAGTGGCGGCACACTTCCGGACGGCATCGATGTCGGCAAACCGGACGGAGTTCTTCACTTCAACCGCAGCAAACACCGCAGGCGCATACATCGCGTCATTGGCCTCAACCGGCTTTACGATAGGCACGACCGACAACGCCAATGGCGGCACCTTCTACTATGTGGCGTTTCGGGCCGGTGCGGGCACGTTCGCCCAAGGTACCTACAGCGGTAATGGCACCGATAGTCGCAATATCACTGGTGTCGGTTTCCAACCGGATATGGTCCTCATCAAAAACAGTACGAGCGCCACTACTAATAACCGCCGCTCTGTAATGTCAGGTGACAAGCATTTCGGTGATCTTGCGAGCTATGTCAGTGATGCTGTAGCCGACGCGACAAATATGATACAGGCTTTACAGTCTAACGGTTTCCAGGTCGGTACCGGAGTAAATACGAATGAAAGCGGCTCTACCATGTACTGGTTCGCCTTCGGCGGCGTCCCGAGTATGTCCGGAAGCGGAACCTTCACGATGGCACAAGGATCATATACCGGTACGAGTGCAGCGCGATCTATTACAGGAGTAGGTTTCGCGCCGGATCTCGTGCTCATAAAGAACAATGCCGCGAACTACGCCGTCTTTCGTACACGGCAGATGACGGGGGATGCAACAGCGTATCTCGCGAACGCGGCGGCTGATTTCACCGGTGGCATTACCTCGCTTGATAGTAATGGCTTTGGCCTGGGGACGAACGCTACTGTCAACACTACCGGGAATACATATCACTGGCAGGCGTTCGGCAACGCCTATGACCCTGATACGAACAGCGGCGCAGCTGATTTCGCAACGGGCGTGTACTATGGCAACGGCATAGACGCCCGCGTCATCGCTGATATGCCGTTCCAGCCAAATCTTGTTACGGTGAAGCAGAGCGGAACGGCAGCCGGAGTGTTCCGGACGAGTGCTCAGAGCGGCGACCTTACCAGTTATTTCGCTGCGACGGCAGAAGGTACCAATATCGTCGAAGCGCTCTCGGCAAACGGGTTTCAGGTGGGCACGAACGCGGCAACTAACACAAGCGCATCACTCTATCGCTGGTTCGCATTCAAATCGGGCACGAATTTCAGCGTCGGCTCTTACAGCGGTACGGGTTCAAGCGGGTTGCAGGTACCGGCGCCGTTCTGGTCGGACCTTATCTGGGTGAAACGCTCGACCGCGGTCGCGGGCGTGCAGCTGCCATCAACCCTGACGGGGGGCAACGCCCAGTACTTTGCCAATACTGCCAATGCCACCGCCATGATTACCGGCATCAACGCAAGCAACTTTACGGTCGGCACCAATACGACGGCGAATGCGAACGGCGGTACGTATCGCTATGCGGTGTGGCGCGTGCCGCCAACGGGCACACTTAGTGTAGAC
>DAIPYY010000059.1:0-5585 GCA_036782475.1 Candidatus Saccharimonadota bacterium | reverse complement strand
ATACGTAGTCCGAAGAAGTATTTTAAAAATACTATTGACTTTTTTGTTAATTTGAGTTATAATTTTAATCATGACCAATCAAGGTGCACCCACCTCAGAATTTATTCCTCCTCAATCAAGCGCACCCGAGCAGCGCTGGGACGTGCTTCGGCCGCAGGCTCAGGAACCCTCTACAGAGCTAGAGCCTGTTACCCCGCTTCGCACCGACCCAACCACTACTTATGAAACCTTCGGGATCGTATCGAATAAAAATCTGGACAGAATACGTGCAGCTTTGCCGGAATTCGCGCAAACAAACACACATTCACTTAGCAGCACGGAAGGTTCTACCCTATATATGTCAAGGACGTATGGCAAGACATATATAGGGAGGCTTTCCGCCGATGATGCATCAGTCGTGGAAGGCGCTCGCCATAGTGTCGCTACCTATCGAGCCCCGGTTTATCCGGAACTAAAGGAAATCGGCGGCGTGGCTATCTTCACCGCTCTAACATCGGCGGCCGGTGCACTGGTAGGTGGGGTGATTCAAAACGGCAAAGCAATAGTCGATACTTTTATGCGAGGTGAGTGGTGGAATCGTGACCACGGTGAGACGGACTTCGCTAACATCGGCGCCACTATAGGCACAGCCCCTGGGGTAATATACGCTGGAGTCCTAGGATATAATGCCATCTCCAGGGCAGTAAATAGGGCCAAGGCAAATACGAAAGCCCTCGTAGCAGATCTGCATGACATAACAGGGCGTGCGGAAAAACAGTTTGTCACACTCAATGACGCTCCTCATACAGTACAATTTAACCCAGATGCCACCATGGAGATAAAAGCAGGATATTTCGTGGAAGATTTCTTGAAAGACCTTTCTCCCGAGGCGGTAGATTATGTCTGGAACAACGGACTTTTCGTAGTACTCAAAGATGTCCAAGCCAAGCAGACCGAGTTGAAAGACTTCGAGGCCAAAGCCTCCTCCTTCAAGGTAAGAGATACCGCGGCCCAGGGAATTGCCGCAAAGATGAAGGAAGAGCGTACCACTGCGCTCGATGATTCACTGCGTAGGCTCATTATGTTCCGCAAAGAGATGTTACCGGAAGTGGTACGCCTGTCGCTCGAACAAGGCGAACAGCAAGACTTGCGCTAGAAGCAGGATGTTTTCCCAAAAGAAAAAGGCCACATACGTGACCTTTTTCTTTTGGTGGAGCTACAGGGACTCGAACCCTGGACCTCTTCCATGCCATGGAAGCGCTCTAGCCAACTGAGCTACAGCCCCGGATAACAGGGATACTATAGCGCAGCTGTAGCTAAAATACCAGTCCTATTTGCCGCGAGTGCCGGTCCGCATGATGACGGGATGATTGTGGCGCTCGAAATAAGCGCGCTGCACTTGCGCATTCATTTTGTGCCCGTCAAACCGGTGACGCATCACGTGCTCGCGGCTTTCTTCTTTTTGTCCACCTTTGTACCGAATGGTTCTTGACATAGTATCTCCTCCTTTCGTTACTTATTGTCCCAACACAAGTTTCATATGCGGCGGCAGTTCCGCTTTGATATCATCAGCTTCCTGCCGGTCGAATAGTTCCAAAAGTGCCTGCCACGCCGCCTGCACGTAGCGTCGGGCCCTGTGTTCGTCGACATCATTGAGGTCCATGAGCTGGTCGATAATGTCTTCGTCGAGGTGGGCGATGGCCGGCAATGGGTAGGCGGCTTCCTGAAGCTCGGCAGGCAGCTGCGCCGCAAAATCCTGCCTGGTGCGTTCCGTCAGGTGGGAAGCGACGTTCTCAACGACTATTTCGAGGGCATCCTCGGACTCATCCTCCTCTGCTCCCGCAGAGGCTTTGATAGTCCGGATAAGATCAATGTATTTCATGCGAGCGATCTCCTCTCCGCTTCCATAATGCACCGGGAAGCTGGCCGTATGCTGTGAAATCGGTTACTTTTTGGGTGCTTTGGGCTATACTGAGAGGCAAATGATGCGCCATACGAGACAGTGGCTGAGAAGTGTGCTTGGATTTTACAAACTCGACCCGACGGGCTTTATCGTCGGCGTTGCTTTTTACTGCTTTGCCCTCACCCCGTCGCTCATCCCGCGCACCGCATTCCTGACTGGGATGATAGCGGGCATCAGCTTCGCTGTTGGCTATGGTGTCGGCATCCTCATCGAGCTGGCGCTAAGCAAAGCCGGCATCCCGACATACATCCCGAAACGCTACCGACATCGTTTCTGGCTGTTGCTTGCGGTTGTTGCCGTGACGATATGGCTAGCGTTCGGCTTCATGGCAGCAGGCTGGCAAAATGAGGTCAGAAAACTTGTCGGCATGCCCACGCTTGAAGGATTCGACCTGTTGACGATATGGTTTTGGGCACTTGTCAGTGGTACGATTTCCCTCCTCCTCGCCCGGGGAGTCGGACGCGGTCACCGCTGGATACGCCGCCAAATCAACCGTGTTATACCGCGGCGCGTCAGCGTGCTGTTTAGCCTCGCTATCACGGTGACGCTTGGTTTACTGCTGCTTAACGGTGTACTGTTTCATGGGTTCCGGACCGTGTCGAACAACATTTTCCGCGCCGCCGACGGCCGCACCGACAACGGTGTGTCCCAGCCCGCATCATCTTTCCGTTCGGGCAGCAAAGCGTCATATGTTGCATGGAAAAGTCTCGGCCGGCAAGGACGGACGTTCGTCGGCTCCGGGCCGTCGGAAAAAGATCTTGCGAAGTTCCGTAGCGCCGATACGGTTAAAATGCCTATACGTATATACGTCGGTGCAGACTCGGCTGTCACTACCAAGGAACGCGCAAAATTAGCCGTCCGAGAGCTCAAGCGGACAGGTGCGTTCGAGCGCAAAGTGCTCGTCGTCGCCACGCCGACCGGTACCGGCTGGCTGGAGCCCGAAGCCGTCGACAGCCTGGAATATATGTGGGGAGGCGATACGGCTATCGTCGCGACCCAGTATTCGTATCTGCCCAGCTGGATATCCTTCCTCGTCGATCAGGAAAACGCCGCCGACACTGGGCGCACATTGTTCGAGGAAATCTACAATGTCTGGAGTCAATTACCCGCCGATCAACGGCCACAGCTGTATGCGTATGGGCTGAGTCTCGGTTCGTTCGGCAGTCAAGCGGCGTTTAGCGGGGAGTCTGACCTCGCCAATCGCGTCGATGGAGCGATCTTCGTCGGCTCGCCCAATTTCTCCGAGCCATGGCGATATTTCACCGACAACCGCGACAGCGGCTCCCGGGAAATTCTTCCGGTATACAAAGGGGGCAGGACTGTTCGTTTTGCCGCCACCGCCACCGGACTACAGACAGACGGCTGGCAACAGCCTCGCATCCTCTACCTCCAGCATGCTTCCGATCCGGTAGTGCTATGGGGGTATAATCTCATATGGCACCAGCCGGATTGGCTCAAGGAGCCACGCGGCAGCGACGTTACCACACGCATCAGGTGGTATCCGTTCGTCACGTTTTTGCAGGTTACTATCGACCAAGTCCTCGCCCTCGATGTCCCGAGCGGCCACGGGCATGACTATTCCGCCACCATGCCCGACGCCTGGGCGGCCCTCGGTACTCCCAGCGATTGGACCCCTGCAAAAGCGACCGAACTCCGCAGTCTCATTAGCAGTTACAACAAATAATTTTTTCCAAAAACTCCATCTGTACGATGAAGTACTTATTTGGTGGAGACGAGCAGGTACACGCAGCTTCGCTGCTCTTTCAGAACTTTCGCTATAGCAAGCACAGCTTGCATCGGAAAGTCCTCTTGCAGAGCGTCACTGGCGCTCTTCACCCTCAGGGGGCGGCACTCTTCAATCTTCATAAAAGTAAAAATCCCACCGAAATGGTGAGATGTTTACTTTGGTGGAGCTGGCGGGTACCGCCCCCGCGTCCGTCGGTCTTGACAGTGAGGCTCTACAGGCTTAGTCTATTTTAAAATCTTAGCGCTTAGGGTTAGAAACAGACAAACATACTAAGCGAGCAATCCTGATCTTAGCGCATGGCATGGACAATTCCACGCGAGCATCTAGAAATATAGAACGCTACTTTGGCTATCTAGCATCGTCAAAGGCGTTGCTCAAGTTAAACCCGAGCTGTTGCGAAAGAAAGCTGCGGCATAGCAAAAGCTGATGCAACAAAATTCTTTACGCGAGTAAATGCGTTTGCAATTACTGAGTTTTGCCTATAACGCTGACAAGCGACCTGCAACCTTCACCGAAATGTACCAACGTCGAGCTTGAAATTCAGCCCCGTCTTTTTATATTAGCATATTCGCACTAAAAACGCAAGCGCTTTCTCTAAGATGTTTGTGCTTGCTATCGCAGTATCTGTCAGCTACTATACAGTTATTAGGAGGTGTTATGTCATACAATCATGCCATTCGGATAGAAAGCCATCGTTATAATGCCGCTCAGGAGCCATGCGGAACTGGCCACTCATTTTCACTTAATGTGCTGGGCGTCGCTACACCGAGCACTATTCCTCCCATCGAACAAGATGCCAAGGACAAGTACATCCCTGGTGCGGTATATGGAATCCGGCTTAACGATGCTGATAAGGGTAGCGTCTTTTATGAATTAGGGAAATCATTGTCGGCTGAGTATGAAAATACAAAAGGTATGGCAATACGAGGAAGAGTGATCGGACGCCCGCAAGACGAAAATAGAGCACAGATAGAAAGAGACGAGGAAATTGCAGGAGTCATACAAAATCTAGTGCAAGCCAAAGAAGACGAGCCGGTAGTAGTAACGTTTCTGGATAAATTTGCACTGCTTCAAGGGGTCTTTGAATTATCAAACGAAACACACCCTCAGTCATACGGGATGCTTATCACTGCCGCGATTGCTAGTGTCCTCCAGGGAATCAACGACTCACGCGGAGAAGCCTAAGGTCTAACACCCGTCTGAGCCGCAAGATAAAGAGCATGCCATTCCTCGAGTGAGAGCTCTTGGGCACGGGCAGTAGGTGAGATGCCGGCCGATTCCAACAGCTGCGCCGCTTCGGGTTTGGTGATAGCAAGGCCGCCCCTTAGGCTATTCTGCAGGGTTTTGCGTTTCTGGCTGAAGCCGGCTTTGACGAGACGGAAAAACAGCTTGGGGTCGACATTTTCAAATAACGGCTTTTCCCGGTAGCGTAGAATGAGGACCTGGCTATCGACTTTCGGCGGCGGCGTGAAGAGTCGGGCTGGCACGAAGGGGCCAAGGGTTGCTTCACAATAAAACTGAGCCGTGACGCTGAGAATCGACATTTCGCCCGGGTTTGCTGCTACCCGTTCGGCAACTTCCTTTTGGATGAGGATAGCCACGATACTAAACTGGCTCGGCGACTCTGTGAGCACGCGGATAAGATTGCTTGTCAAGTAGTACGGAATGTTAGCGACGACCTTATAGCCTGGCGGCATTTGTCGCAGGTCAAACTGCAAGATGTCCTGTTCGACGACGACCAACCTTTCAGCTTCGCCGGCTTTGGGAAGACTACCCTCCCAAAGATGTTTGCCCAAATTGACGGCAAGGTCATGGTCGAATTCGACGGCGGTAATCTGAGCGCCCCGGGCGAGAAGCTTGCGGGTGAGTGTGCCCAAGCCCGGACCGACTTCGAGC
>DAIPYY010000058.1:0-5805 GCA_036782475.1 Candidatus Saccharimonadota bacterium | reverse complement strand
AATGGGATCACTGGAGCCTAACATTGTACTGACCGGCGGGGAGCCTTTGTTGCAGCAGAGGAAACTGGCCCGCCTTATACCTGAGTTGGCTGGCTGGCACGTTGAAATTGAAACGAACGGCACAATTGCTGTTGAGCAGGCCTTCTCTGAAGCACAGATTAATTGTTCGCCAAAACTTGAGAGCAGTGGTAATACGCTTCGAGCCCGAAAACGTTTGGGGGTATTGCAGTCAATCGCGGACATGACCGACCATTGGTTCAAATTCGTAGTGACCTCAAGTGAGGATATACAAGAGATAGAAAAGTTGATGGATGACATAAATGGAGGTGACTACTCTCGTGTTCTGCTGATGGCGGAGGGCGTTGAAACTGAAGAACTCACGCGCAGGACTGAATGGCTGCGGGTGGTGGCCGATAACCTGGGAGCTGGTATAACTGAGCGGAATCAAATATATTGGTTTGGCAACAAGAGGAGGACATGATATGCCGAAAGTAGTAGAATTACGCAAAGGCAGCGCGGTAGGCTTGATAAGTGGGGGCTTAGACTCGACCGTAGTTGCGACTCATATGATTGCGAATTACGAGCAGCAAAGATTTCTTTTCTGTGAGTATGGTCAAAAGACAGTTTCGCGTGAACGTACGGCATTCAGGCAGATTTGCGATTTCCTTCAGCCAACCGATGCTCAGATAATTGATATGACTTGGTTGCAAGCCGTAGGAAAGTCTGCACTGTTTAGTGGTGGCACACGGCTTACCCGCGAAAATCGCAAAAGCGAATACGTGCCGTTTAGAAATGCAGCGCTCCTGTCGGCGGCCGTTGCGCTGGCAGAAAGTGTGGACGCTGACGCGGTTCTTATCGGAAGTACGGGAGGCGATACGACCTGTCCTGATAACAGCATCGAGTTCATTAATGCGTTTCAGAAAGTGATAAATACAGGAACGATGACAAGCAGGGATATTTCCCTCAGCGCTCCGCTCATTGATATGAGCAAAAAGCAAGTAATCGAATATGGGGTTTCACTTGGTGCGCCATTTGAACTAAGCTGGTCATGCCATAATAATCTTGGATCGATGGCATGCGGGCTTTGCAGTAACTGTGAATCTCGTTATGTCGCATTCAAAGATCTTGGGATGTCGGATCCGCTTACCTACGAGACTGCTCCGTCTACGGTGATGCACTCAGAAACTAACAAGGAAGGTTGACTAAATGAAACCTGCTGATGCCAAAGAGACGAGTGCGTACAATAATGCTCCGCTGCCGCCATGTACGATCGGTTTGAAATGCGCTGACGATCCGAGTATTGTAGAATGCCTAAATAGTATCGATGATGATGTTTCTGTTCATGTTGTCATAACTCCGAGCGAGCGGATTGAGCGGCTTCTGAAGAAACGCAGTGTTGACTACTCCCTTACGGAATATGGCAATATTGCCAAAAGCGCCCAGCTTTCCATAGAGCGTGCACCCTCCGACAATGTCATAGTTATGGATAGTGCCACGTGCTTCACGCCAGGTTCAATCCGAAAACTGCGGGAAGCATTATTAACTAGCGTGGTAGCGAAGCCTTCGATTAGGTTCGAGACGGACAGTTATATATCGGAGGTGATATCACGCGGACGACATGCATTCAATAATCGCCCCGATTTCGCTACCTGTCCGGGTTTGGCAATACGTCGGACTGAACTTACGGAGGCATGTGGCAGGATATTCAATCCTTTGATACGCTGGACAGAAGATGCGGACTTGAATTTTCGTATGAAGCAAGCAAGTGTGTCTATGGCATTCGTGCCTGACGCCCAGATAGTACATGGTCCGATCCATCTTCCTCATGAACTTCGGGCGGCGTTTTATTACGGCGTCGGAAAACGCCTAAGCGTTGAACATACCCCGGGACGGGAGACGCCCGAAGAATTTCCCGGATTCTTGATCAATGCGCTCAAAGCTCCACTAAGAATTCGTGAGAATCTCCAGTCGTCCGGTGTTGCCGGCTTACTGCTTGATACGGTTTGGCAGGGTATTTACATTTCGGGGTATCATGCCCAGAAGCTGCTTGGTAAATGGACGATTGCTGAGTAATAGCGCTCGCTACCGCCCCAGATATGCATTGAGAAGATCAATGACCGCGGCGTCGTCTTTTCTGCCGTGCTCTATCCTATAGCCATCTTTTATGCTGAATTTATATGCTTCGAGAAAACTTTTCGCAGATAGGGTTAAAATAGGAAAGCCGTCGATGTCTACTGACACTAGTTCATCTAAAGAATCGACCACCTTATCTCTTATGAGGATAGATTTGGCGGCGAATGCTACATCCGGATAAATAGGATGGGAAAATTCATGCTCGTGTTCATCCACGAGGTGATATCCTATCTCTTTCATGATATTTTCTAGCTTATGCCATTTTCCAGCGAGCCATACATCATCGACAAGAAGATCCACATCGCCGAACTTAGACTTAAAATTTCCAAGGTAATAGGATACGCCCGTAGACCCATACAGAACTGTCGAAACCCCCTTTGTATGGAGTTCGCTCACTAGGCTTGCGGCTCGTTTGAGGTGATGAGTAGGCTGAAGCGAGGTTATAGGTGACGTCTTAAAATTATCTACGATGAATGATACGCTTTTGTCAATAATTACCGTCGCCTGATCAAATGTCCAGGCACTATGAGGATATATTGAAAACATTTCTACGACATGATTCTTCCGCGCGTTTTTCGAAATTGCCTGATGGTTCTCTGCCGATACATACTCGTCTTTGCCACACTGAATGATATAAGCCGGGGCAATTAGTCCTCGAAGTGCCCGAGGAATATCAGCCTTATGTGCTTCACGCCAAAACCCTTCCCTAACGCGCTCCCCCCCCTCCTCATGAAAACCACCGCGAGTACCTTCATATTCGTCGATGCTCGGATCGGGGGCCCAAGCTACTACGGATGAAATTTTCTTGAGCTTCGTGCCTGCTGCAATGACAGTCGCTCCGCCCATGCTTTGCCCGAACAGTGAGACCTCATAACCATCCCTCAAAAATTTATTGGCGATATATATTGTAGAGTCTATCCAGTCATTGAAGCTGGACTCCATAAAGTCGCCCTCAGAATTCCCGCTGCCATATTGATCGAACCGCAAAGAATCGATACCCTGCTCCGCAAGTTTGGCTGCTGCACGCATGAAAAAACGATTCGGTCCAATCGAACTACTACGGAAACCATGGCAAAATATGACAATTTTCCTATTATTCGGATAAACTTTTGTTTCGGCTGCGGCGAGATTATGGTCGTTCACGCGTATCATCGAAAGATATGTTTTCGTCATTGTCGCTCAGCTCCTCGTTTGCATTGGTTTGATCATTGCTTCCCACTCATATGTTCTTTGATCACTCAATACGTACCCCGATAAGGTATCGTTTCTCTCGAACTGGCTGGTATATTTACGAACAGCCGCATATTTTGCCGACGCCTGCTCGGGAGTCAATTGGATCGGCTCTATGAGGATCGACTGTCCGATAATTTGCTCCAACGTGTCCGGTGGAAGATTTTCGGGCCAACGTTCTGTTTGCCCGGGGGCGATACAATAAGGTAGATCGGCATAAAAACGGCCGTCGGCTCCTTGTTGTAGTAAGGACTTTCCCGCCTCTCTGAGCAATACATGATCCGGATGCCAAAAATTGAAGCTGAATCCCAGCGGAAAATAAAGTGTATTTTTCAGCGAAACATTACCCAATATTACTCGTGTAACCTGGCCTAAATCGATCGGTTTGTTGCGATACATGACATCGAGTAAGTCAAGATCAACTGATGCCGCAAGAGTTGGAGTGAGAGCCTCGCTATTCTCACGCTTCCTTGCTATAAAGGCCTCGCGAGAATTAGTAAAACCCGTCGAGATATCCCAATCGCTCGGTTTTTCATCTTCCGAAAAGCCAGTAAACACGGTTACGACGCGTGCTGACTCGTTTAGCTGATACCAGCAGCTATATACGACGTCGTCAAGATGTGGCGAGATTAGCTCCTTCACAATGTCTTTATAATAAGGCAATTATTAGTAATATGCCATAAGATAAGGCGAGGAGTGACATTATATTTGCTGGGGCTTACCTCTCCACCACTCTATCATCATGCAATCGTATTTTTAGCTGAAATATCATTAGATTGTGATGGGCGAGCAATCTAATGTTGGGGAAGCGTCAGTCTACTTTCCTTGTGGGCAATATCCTGCTACGCTAGTTTCATACAGATTGATTTCTCGCCGCATCGGCAGTGTCCTTACTCTATCAGGCATTATCCCGGTAAGAACTTGTCTTATAGATAAAACCAGTCAAGCTTCCCTTACAGTACGGCGGATTCGAGCAAGCTGATGACTCCGCATGCCAAAAAAGCGTACGCCGACAGCCAGCCAGAGCACCCAGGCAAGCAGCCCAAGGCATACAGCCGTTATCAGAATGCCGACGACAATGCATAGTTTCGGGTTTTTGGCGTACGCTTTTTTGGTGCCGGAAATGAATCGTTGCAGCATTTGTCATGATTATAGCCTATCTGGCAGGAGATACACGAAAAATAGTGCAAGCATGTGAACGCTCACTCTGTTTTCGTACTACCGTTCGAGCAGGTTTCTGCTGCGCCATGACATGGCGCCGAGTAGTAACATGCCGAGCGAGACGGCGGCCATGGCAAGCAGTGGTGCGGCGATGACCGGTTCTGCCGGTACGGCGGCCATGTGAGACATGGGCGATAGGTTCATTATCCACTGATCAAGTTGCAGCAGCGGGCCGAGCCACGACATAAACGCCACGAAGCCGTAAAAAACCCACAATATCAAAGCCACGGCGCGAGGTAGGAGACCGAATAGTAAAACATACAATCCGATGAATAGTAGCAACAGCGGTGTGTACGACAGCCCTGCCAGTGCGTACTCCCAGACACTGACACTAATAACGCCTGAGAGATTGACGCAAATTGCCAGGGTAACACTGGACGCTGCGAGCATACCAACTCCGCCAGCCAGCACGACTACACCGTGCAAAGCCAACCACTTGAGCCGTGAAAACCGGGTCGCCAGCAGGTTTTCCAGGTGTCCGCTGGATTCCTCACCACGCAGTTTGCCCATACCCTGCACGACGTACGCTAGGGCCATGACCGCGATGATCGATAGCATCGCCGACAGAAAAGCCGGGATCATTGCGCCACTGCCGCCCATCGATTCGATAAACGCTTTGGCGTTTTTCGAGCTTTCATACACATGGCTCATCTCCGGTATCAATACACCGATTGTTATTGCCATCACCAGTACGCCGATAAGCCAGCCGATGAAGACGTTCTTCTGCAGATACCATGTGAGACCGAGCGGTGTTTTTAGCCAGCCGGCAGCTCGGACGTGGCCTTTGCGTTCCGGCAGGAAGCCGGAGCCGACATCGCGTTTACTGAGCAGCCAAAAAGCCGCCGGAATCGCCACCAGGACAAATCCCACTGATACGATAAGCGGCCACCATTCAGGAAACGTCAGCGACCGGGTGGCCTGCATCCACCCAAATGGACTCAGCCAGCTCAGCCACATCGGTTGCGTTAAGCCATTAGTATCGGTGGTGCTCATGAAATCAGCGATACCGCGCACTACGAAGGCTGTGCCGATAAGCCCGGCCAGTATGCCATTCGCTGAGCGTGCACTTTCGACCAGTTGCGCCACGATGGCTGCGATCGCGGCCCAGACGAACCCGAACAGCCCCATCGCGAATGCGTATAGCCATGCGCCGTCAGCGCCCCACGAGCTTTCCAGTGCGCTCATATCCAAACCCAGACCCACGGTCATCACTAGATTGGC
>DAIPYY010000057.1:0-5876 GCA_036782475.1 Candidatus Saccharimonadota bacterium | reverse complement strand
TTCGTTCGGTCCCTTTAGCTCGCTCACCTTCTCCGTGTGCTGCTCAAGCTGCAACTGCGCAAGGCGTGAGCGCAAAATGGTCATGGCCGTTTCTTTGTTCTGCAGTTGGCTACGCTCATTCTGAATGGCGACGACAATACCTGTTGGTATGTGGGTGATGCGCACCGCCGAGTCGGTCGTGTTGACGCTTTGGCCGCCGTGGCCACCGCTGCGATACACATCAATCTTCAGGTCTTTTTCATCGATTTCCACGGTATCGGGAGCATCGACTTTCGGTAGTACCTCAACTTTTGCAAAACTGGTCTGGCGCAGGTTGTCGGCATTGAACGGACTGAGGCGGACGAGACGATGGACGCCGTGCTCCCCTTTGAGTCTCCCGTACGCAAACTGACCGCTGATAATAAGGGTACAGCTCTTGAGTCCGGCCTCTTCTCCGGGTGATTCATCGATCAATGAAATTGAATAATTATTTTGTTCAGCCCAGCGGCTGTACATGCGTTGCAGCATGCCAGCCCAATCCTGGGCGTCGGTACCGCCGGCACCTGCATGGATACTCAGCACCACGTCATATTCGTCATAAGGGCCACTGAATTTCAGCTCTTCTTTAAGCGCATTAAATGCAGCATCCGCCTCGGCGAGCTGCCGCGACAGGTCGTCTGCGAGACTTTCATCACCGAGAGAAATAAGCTCCTCGAGATCATTGACACTTGTACGGAGTTCCCTCCAGGGTCGTAGCCGGCGGTCAAGTGCAGCGCATTCCTGAGAAATACGCTGAGCACGTTCACTATCTGTCCAGAAATCGGCGGCTTGAGTGATCGCAGTCAGTTCACTAAAATGCTGTTCCAAATCATCATACCCGATCTTCTGCAACGCTTCAGCCAGTGAAGCTGCGAGTTGCTGGATGTGATCACGAAGCGGCTCCATCTGCCCTCCTACTTCCGGTGCTGCCAGAGTGGCGCTATTTGTTCATACAGTTTTGCGGCAAGCGACGGCGTACAGCTGCCATACAGACCAAGCCCGCCGATTCCCTGGGAGAACATCGCCGTTGCCGCATCAACGATCGACTCTTTCGTGACAGCCTGAATGCGCTCAGGAATTTTGTAATAATCATCTACGTAATCGTCAAAGAAATAGCGTCCCGTATAGCCGCCGGCGGTACTTGCGACGGTCTGAGCTGCGCGTTGGTATCGGCCGATGGAATATGCCTGAGCCGCCGCGATATCAGCTTCGGCGAGTTCGCCCCTGAAAATATTACCAAGCTGTTCGATGATAATATCGAAAAGTGCCGGGGCATTCGGAACGGACACCTGGCTACCAAACCACAGGTTACTGCTTAGTTTTACCTGTTGGAAACCCGAACTCATCCCGTACACCAGTCCTCTTTCGCGGGCAGTGCCGAGGATTTTCGAGTAGAGCGTTTCTGTCAAAATAGCGTTCATCACGGCAAGTGAGTCAAGTTCGTTTTCGCTCAGCCGCCGTTCCATAAACGTATCGATGTAAAAATATAGTGTGTCGACGGTCGGATTCGGTATGCACACCGGCTTCGCGAGTGGCTTGACGACTTCGTCGGGCATGATGAATCGTTCACCCCTAGGCAATTCTATGTTTTCGAGCATAGAAACGATGGTTGGTTTGCGTCTGCCGATGTCACCGGCGATGACGAACCGCATATTGTCGGTCGTATGGGTACGCCGATAGTGCTCCCTGACATCATCAAGCATCACATTTTCCATCAGTTCAAGTCGCCGTTTGTCGGTTTCCGCCACCAGGCCATATGCTTTGCGGCTGGCAGCCCCGAGCTGTCGAAAATGATTGTTTGCGCGTGCGGCAAGTTCTTCGCGGACATTACCGAATTCCGCATCGAACTCTTCTTGCAAAAACAGTGGTTTCTCGATGGCTGTTTTGAGCAGCGTTGCGATACGCTCCCACTCAAAATCGGCACACTCAGCTTCGTATATGATATCGTACACATCTGTTGAAGCGTTGCTATACGCACCGTTCTTCTCTACTTCGGCCTGGAAATCGCGCGCCCGGGGATATAAATCGTTCGCTCCGAGGAGTATGTGCTCCATGAGATGCGGCGTTTCCCATTTTTTTCTTGGCACGAGGTACTCGCCAGCCCGAAAGTTGATATAGATATCCATGACGGTCGCATCGGGAATGTGAATCAGCAAACCCCGCGCGCCATTTTTCAGGATGATTTCGTCGACAGTGTGCTTCATGATAGCTCAAGGAGTAAAGAAGTGTGATCGGAGGCGGAAGCCCCCGACCGTGACGCTCTAATCTACTTCCGTCTCCTCGCTTTTGCTTTGCGTTGCCGCTCGGCTTTGTTGGCTTTTGCCCGCTTTTTGGAAGTCGTCTTGGCTTTGGCGGTCTGCTTTTTCTCTGTAAAATCGCCCTCATTGAACTCCGCCTCGTCATCCAAGATCTCACTTGCATTACTGATGGATTGCCTTGCCGCACGTGTAAGCTCGGTTTCGATCGGCTCATCAAGCTCAGAGGGATCGATCGGCTCGGCATGGAACAATGCCCGTACCACTTCATGACGCAAATCAAACTGCATCTGTTCGAAGATGATCTGTCCGCGGCGGCGGTATTCGACCAGCGGATCGCGCTGACCCACACTAATCCAGCCGATACCCTCGCGGAGATGATCCATATTTTCCAGATGCTGCATCCAGAGGTTGTCGAGAATCTGAAGATACACGTCTCTCTCGACGCGGCGTAAAATGTCATCGCCGAAGGCAATCTCACGGCCCTTGTACAGTTCTTTTGCTTCCTCGATAAGCACTGGTTTGACTTTGTCAGCGGTCGCTGCAAAAATACGATCAAGTGCAGCCTCGTCGAGCGGCATCAGCTCCCGAATCATGGACTCGAATTCGCCGGTAGTCTTGAGTGGTGAATCGGCCAAGGCGCCAACTTCTTCGTTGACATACGCATGTATCCGTTTACTGATATCACTCGCTCGCAAAATTTCGCGGCGCATTGCATAGGTAGCTTTGCGGTGACGGTTCATGACATCGTCGTACTGGACAACGTTTTTGCGCTGATCGAAATGGAAGCCTTCAACTTTCTTCTGGGCCGCTTCGAGTCCTTTGGTGATCATACGATTCTCGATTGGTACGTCGTCTTCCACTTTTAGCCGGTTCATGATAGCGCCGATGCGGTCGCCGCCGAAGATACGCATGAGGTCGTCTTCGAGGCTGACATAGAACTGCGTGATACCCGGATCACCCTGACGGCCGGCACGGCCGCGCAGCTGGTTGTCGATACGGCGTGACTCGTGGCGCTCGGAACCAAGCACGAACAGACCGCCCAATTCTTTCACCCCTTCGCCGAGCACGATGTCGGTGCCGCGACCGGCAATATTGGTAGCCAGCGTAACGGCGTGCTTCTGTCCTGCCTGAGCAACGATTTTCGCCTCGCGCTCATTGTTTTTTGCGTTCAGTACATTGTGCGGAATGCCTTCTTTGGTGAGCAAACGCGCGAGCCTCTCGTTCTTTTCAATGCTCGCCGTGCCAAGCAGCACCGGCTGGCCTTTTTCGTAGAGGAATTTGACTTCTTTGGCGATGGCTTTGAACTTCGCAGCCTCGGTACGATAGATGCGGTCTGGCCGGTCATCACGTGCGACTTTGCGGTTCGACGGAACCTCGACGACATCAAGTTTATAAATCTGGTGGAACTCTTCGCTTTCGGTCATGGCCGTACCGGTCATACCGGCAAGCTTGTCGTACAGGCGGAAATAGTTCTGGAACGAGATAGTTGCGAGCGTCATGCTCTCCTGCTGAACTTCGACGCCTTCTTTTGCCTCGATAGCCTGGTGAAGGCCCTCATTATAGCGACGGCCCGGCAACAGGCGGCCGGTGAATTCGTCGACGATGACAATCTCACCATCGTTCGTTACAACGTAATCTTTATCACGCTTGAAAAGTGTCTGAGCGCGCAGCGCCTGCTCCAGGTGATAGATAGTCCGAATGTTTTCGGTGGCATAGATATTTTTGATGCCAAGAATTTTCTCTAGTTTGTCGACGCCTTTGTCAGTCAGTACGACTGTTTTACGCTTTTCGTCGACCTCGTAGTGAACAGGTTTGAGCTGGCGTACGGTGCGCGCGAATTGCTCATACGCGTTGCCTGGAGTTACACTCGGGGCACTAATGATAAGCGGGGTGCGGGCTTCGTCGATAAGAATGGAGTCGACCTCGTCCACGATAGCATAGCTGAGCTCGCGCTGCCGCAATTGTTCTGTCTCGCGCACCATGTTGTCGCGAAGATAATCGAAGCCGAACTCGTTGTTGGTGCCGTAAGTAATGTCTGCGGCATACGCATCTTGGCGGCTACAGGGTTTGAGATGACGGAATCGCTCGTCCTCATGCTCTTCGTTCACGAATTTCGCATCATAAATGTAGGAGTGGTCTGCAAGAATGACGGAAACGGTAAGTCCCAGAAAATCATAGACCTGGCCCATCCATCCGGCATCGCGCTGTGCGAGGTAATCGTTCACAGTGACCACATGGACGCCCTTGCCCGTCAGGGCGTTGAGTGAAACCGGCAGTGTCGCGACGAGCGTCTTGCCTTCACCGGTCTTCATCTCGGCGACATTGCCTTCGTGCAGCACGATACCACCCATCAGCTGAACATCAAAGTGACGCTGACCAAGTACACGGCTCGCCACTTCCCGCACGAGCGCGAATCCATCCGGCAAAATAGCGTCAAGTGACTGTTTCTTGAGCTTTTTACGCAGAACGTCGGGCTGCTCGCGCAATTCCGCGTCTTTCATCTTTTCGTATTTCGGGGCAAGCTCGTTGATAGCACGAACCCGCTTTTGCAACCGTTTAATAGTCTTCGCCTGAGGGTCACCCAGCAATCGTTTCAGCACCTTGTGCATAGTTGTACGTTACTCCTCCGTTTTGTGGTAATTACAGAATGTTTCTATTGTACGCTGTTTCGGGGTGAAATACTATAATAGTAGGGCTACATTATAAAACAAAATGCCTGTCATCCGCGAGGTTACCCAGGCGGCTTTTATGCCTCGTCTGTTTCCGAGCTCTGGACACGACGGCGACGAATAAAATTGGCCGCTTTGCGCCGTAGCGACTGCCTGCCGTGCTTGCCTTTGTAGTCGGCGACTTGGCGCTTGATTTCAGCCATGACCACATCCAGAGCGGCATATGAATGATCCACCTTCTCACTGGCGAGTAGTTTTTGTTGGGGCAATGCCAATGAGATATTACACGTATACGATTCTGTTTTCGACTTCGGCATTTTGATGATACGGATACTAAGCTGGGACGACTGCCTGGCACGGCGAGGAATATATTTTTCGATATCCTTCACCTTTTGCTCGACATACTTCTGTAATTTATCTGTTTTGTCGAAACCTTCGGCACTGAACGTATAGTTAATCATTGTCTAGTTTCTCCCCTTTTTATCTCTACTGCTATCTATTATATCGCACTTCGGCCGCCCATGTATGGCCTGAGTACTTCCGGTACGGTCAATGTGCCGTCATCATTTTGATAATTTTCTATCACCGCCACGAGGGACCTTGCGAGCGATACCGCGGTACCGTTAAGCGTATGGACGACCTCTATAGTTCCGTCGTCGCGACGGACACGGATATTAAGGTTGCGTGCCTGAAAATCAGTACAGTTGCTACAGCTTGTTAGCTCTCGATATTTTGCGTCTACGGGAGACCAGTACTCCAGATCGTATTTCTTTGCTGCGGGAGCACCCAAATCACCGGCTGCGATGTTGATGATATGGTACGGTATGCCAAGCGCCTGCCAAATCTCTTCTTCGATACCGAGGATCGTCTCGTGCATTTCGACACTTTTCTCGGGCAGACAGTACACATACATCTCAAGCTTATTAAATTG
>DAIPYY010000056.1:0-5917 GCA_036782475.1 Candidatus Saccharimonadota bacterium | reverse complement strand
ACTGCTTGGCAGCAGGGAATTCCGGCACGCCGCGCTGCTACTGCTCAGCCTGGCCGGACAGGTCCGCACCGAAACATGCGAGGCGATCCTGGACGCGCTCATCGGCACCACCGATATCCAAACAGGCGACCGCGAACTGCCAAGCGTGCGCAGCCCCTTCCGCGACTATTATTTCCGGGAAATGGGCGAGACAGTACTTTTCGAAACCGTGAGCGAGCTGCAGGTACTGCGGGCAAAACTGCGCGAACATCAAGCATCGGGCAGCCAGGTGCTCTATGTCGAAGACCTGCTCGATTTCGTCGCAGCCTACGAGGCGGCCGACCAGCAGATGCTCAACACCAGCCCTTACCGGCAGGCCGACGAAGCGGTGGAGCTCATGACCGTTTTCAAGGCGAAAGGACTGGAGTGGCAGCATGTATTTCTCGTAAGCTGCCATAACGACGTCTGGGGATCCACATCGAGCGGAGCGGGGAACAAACTGACGCTGCCAGCCAACCTGGCATATATACGCCATGCCGGTGCCACCGAGGACGAGCGGCTGCGGCTGTTTTTCGTCGCGCTGACCCGCGCCAAAGCCGGGCTGTACCTGTCGAGTTATGAAAAGAATTTTGCGGGCAAAGTGACCGAGCGGCTGAAGTACCTCGATGAAATCGATGACGGTAACGATGTCATCGCGCGTTCACTGCCCGAGATGTACCGGAAAGTCCGCCTCGAAACCACCGCCGAGCTTTCGCTCGATACACTCACCCTCGATTGGACCGCGCGCCATATGAGCTATCAGGACGCCTCGCTTCGGAGTCTCCTCGGCGAGCGGCTGCAAAGCTATCAGCTTAGCCCGACGCATCTCACCCATTTTATCGACCTGAAATACGGCGGGCCGGAGAGCTTTTTACTGTCCACGCTGCTTGGTTTCAGTAGCGCGCCGAGTGTCGACGCGAGCTTCGGCAATGCCATCCATGAGACGTTAGAATGGCTGCAGAACGAAGTGAACATCGGCCATGAGCAGCCTTCCGCGCCCGCCGCCGCACAGTACGCTACCGCCTACCTTTCCCGTGCACCGCTGACCGCCGAGCAGATAGAACAGCAGCAGCGCCGCGCTCAGGAGACGCTGACGGTATACTTAGCAGGGCATACATTCAAAAAAGGTAATGTGCCCGAAATGTCATTCAGAACCCAAGGCGTGTTCGTCGGCGATGTCCATATGGGCGGCAAAATCGACCTGCTCGAGATCGACGAAGCCAAAAAAGAGATCGTCGTCCTCGACTATAAAACAGGCGAAGCGGCCACTAGCTGGAAGCCTGAGACCGTCAAACTACATAAATACATGCTGCAACTCTACTGTTACAAGCTGCTCGTCGAAAACTCCATCAAGTACCGCGGCTATACCGTCACGTCAGGCCGCCTCGAATTCGTAGAACCAGATGGGGACGGCGAAGTCCATGCGCTCGCACTCGGTTTCGAACCGGGACGACTGGCGGAAGTACGCCGCCTGCTCGCCGCTATGTGGCAATGCGTCCATGCGCTCGAGATGCCCGATATCACATCATACGGCGACACCGTCACTGCCATCAAACAATTCGAGGCCGATCTTATCGGCAAATGAGTAGTATATAAATATAAAAATAGAGGCCGATTTTGGCCTCTATTTTTCCTAAAAAGAAACTCTGACTATTTCTTCTTCGGAGCAGTCTTTTTCTTGGTAGCCGGCTTCTTAGCGACAGCCTTTTTGGCCGGAGCTTTTTTCACCGGAGCCGGAGCAACGACCGCTTTTTCGGCAGCTTTCAGCTCTTTGGCTTCCGCTTTCGCTTCGGCGACTTCAGCGACTTCCGTTTCGACGAACAGCAGATTGTATACGTTGAAACCAAGGACGGCACCGAGTACCGGAGCAAGCATATAGGTGTAGATATTCCACTGCTGAATCGCGAGTGCAACAGCCGGGTTGATGAACGCTGCTGATGCAAGCGATGCAACCCAGGCACCAAGCGTCAGACCACTACCGATGGTAAAGGCCTTGAGACCACCCTGGAACTTCTGATATAGTGCAGCAGCGATAGCGAACGCGAAGATGAACGCACCAATCGCTTCACCGAGCAACGGGCGAGCCGTGAGTTCGGTGAGATTGCTATGCGAAATCGAGCTGGTGTCGATCTTGGTAAGGTACACGAAAAGGTACCATGCCGCGTATGCGCCGGCGAACTGTACGACGATGTACATGAGCGCCTGTGCGGTGCGAAGCTTTTTCGCCGACCACAGCGCGATCGTGATTGCCGGGTTGAAAACCGCCCCGGAGATGCCGCCAAGTGCGAGCACCAAAACGACGAGCAGCAGACCTGCCGCGACAGCGACAAAGTACGTACCTGCTTGTGAGCGAAGAGCCGCGAGTACGACGAGCGTCAGAAGCCCAGTACCCAAAAACTCACCCACGAGCATCGCGAGCTTATTTTTACGAAACATTATTTTTTACCTCCACTTTATTAGTGATGGTTTTATCATAGCGGTAGGAAGGTGGTTTGTAAAGAGGTCGCTCTCTATTGTCTCAGATTGACGGGCAGGGAAAAATGCCCGAGGATGGCAGACGTACCGACGGTGTAGTACAGCATAGCGATATTTTTCTGCTCCGCCTCACGGGGAGTCAGCGAGATTACCTCGGCAGCCTTGGGAAAAACGCCGGCGTCGACATTGAACGCGTTGATAGCATGACCATACTCGGCATCAAGTTTGTTCCGGTCGAGGGTTACGGTCGGGTCGAGATTGATTTCCGCAGCCACCTCGCCGTGCTCAAATTGGAGGTGCACGATGCTTTCCTCGCCAGCGGTTTCTGCATATGCTTCGCGGATAGCAAGGCCAGGAGCCACATAGCCGTTTTCGAGCAGTTCTTTGCTCCGGCCGGTAATGAGTGCATGCGTCTCATCGTCTACAGGAATGCCACTGCCGCTCAAAAATTGCCGTATGTCATCACCACGCGCAGCGATGAACCCGAGAATCTCCGTGAGGCGCTTTTGGGCGCCACAATCATCCCGTCCATGATCACCATCGTGGCCACCGATGATGCTCGGCGTACACGCGTCGCCATGCCGGCCGTCCATACAGACGGCAGGAATAATTTTCTTCAGCTCCTCCTGGTCTTTCATAGTGGTAAGGGCTTTGAAAAGCCGGGCTGCATGATCTTTTGCCGTCTCCCCGCTCGTATAATAACGCTGTGTGGTAAGAGCGTCGGCAATGACGAGAGAGAAGGTACCCCCCGGAGCATTGGGACGCAGTTCGCTACTAACGGGACTATAAAACTCCGTGCCGCTTAGCCGCTCACTCACTTCCGCGACGAGTGTTTCCGTCAGCTCACCGCTTTCCATGCGCGGGCCGGGTCCGATGTTTCCGGTGCCTAGATTACCTAATGTATCAAGACGTGTTTGCGCCATGCGTTCTCCTGTTGGCATAGTGGTTAGTTTCTCCTTTTGATAGACAACGAGTGTGATTTTACTCCCATTTACTAGCCAACTCAAGCAGTGAATTGATACAATGTTGGCAGGGAGTGCCCGTTATGACCGAACAGATCGGAAAAGCACACGAAATAGCCCGTACACCCGGTGGCATTCCTCAAGTGAGTTCAGAAATTATCACCGCCTTCCGCGCCGAGCCTCATACGCTTGACCAGCTTTTTAATGACCCGAAGGGCACCAACCGGGAGCTCGCCGATTTTCTGCTAGCCAGGGCAAGCGAATTGGCACCTGGTGATCTCGAGAATAGGCAGCGAGTGGCACAGCTCGCCCTTGAAGCCTTGGGGCTCATTAGCTCTCAGGCGGAAGCAGAGGAATTAGCAAGCTGGTTTGTGCATGACAACGGCGTCGAGCCGGATCCGCCGGCCGCCGCTTAAGATCACTGTAGCTGCTTAGGGCGCTCACCGTCCGTTTTGTCGAGTAGGTTAAGAAGGACTCGGCCGGTGAGTTTCTGATAGTTTTTCCGTACGATCTCGCCCATCGTGGCGCCCGTCAGCACCCGCGCCGCATGGAGGGTCCGTATCATCGACTCTGACACTAGTCGCTCCATATGAACCCTATTCGTTGCAGGATCATACGGCACGGGTTCTTCACGGGGCGTCAAGTCATCGTTCACACCGTAGTAAAACAACGAGAGATTCGCGATAGAGAAGGGCAGTATCCTATAGAGCATCCAATCATGCAGGATGTCGTGCGGCGACTGCGGTTCAAAGTCATCCGGGTCGAGATACATATGCGTGCTTGGCTGCGGTATATACCCGGCGGCCAGGAACCTATCGACATCGTGGTCCGTGAGCAGACGTCCGGTACATACCTGCGCCATCGCGGTACCGTGCCAGTCGGGCAATATCGGCTCGCCGTCTACCAAAATCCTCATACCATGTCCTAGATCACGCAGATACTGTCGATATGCCTCCTCTACCGACACGCCGACGTTGCTCGCCGCAGCAGCCTGAAGCCATAATCCATCACCACTCTCAGATATGATTTTATCCCTAAGCTCCGCATTGACTGAACCCATCTCTACCGCCCGGTAGATTTCTTGGCCCAGCTCGTCATATTCCTCGTGTAGTTTTGTGATGAAGCGCAGGCTCGCTTCTGGTGTGCCTTGACGCTCCTTCCAAGCATCTTGAGACCACTCCTGCCACCACCGTAGAGTGAACGATCCATCCGGTGTGCGCTTTAGCCTTTCCCCGAAATTCCTGGCTTCCTCGTCGGCTCGGACATACAGACCACTCTCCGGATGGTGCTCAAACTGAGGATTATCCCCAGTAATTCCGGTGATGTTCGGGGCGACCGGAAAAATATATTCAGGACGTGGTATCAGTGGCTCCTGTAGGTGAGACATATCATGCACTGTAGCACAATGTATATTTATATTATAACGCTTATGTCAATACTTGTCAATATCTACCCCTAGCCGCGAGGTTTCGAGCGCCGGCGGAGGTTCGCGACGTTGAGGCGCACGGTATGGCGATCGACGAGAGCTTGGGCGCGTTCGATTTCGACTTTGTCTTTGGCATTCGCCAGCTGGCGCTCGGCCTCGGCTTTGGCTTTTTCAGTCTCGGCGAAGTTGATTTCGTCGCCGTGGGTCGCTTCGTCGGAAAGGATGCGTATCCTGCCGCTGCCGATATCGGCGACACCGCCGAAAATGGCATACTGCTCCAGTTTTGCATCGTCATCGTCTTTGTGGCGACGGATGATCATCGCGCCCTGTTTGAGCGCGGTGAGGAGCGGCATGTGTCCTTGGAGCACCGTGATCTCACCGTCTATCGTCGGCAAGACCACCGCATACGCGTCTTCGTCAAACTTCACGCCGTCCAGTGTTACGAGCTGAATCTGCATCATTTTACCTCTTTGATCGATCCCTTCATGTAGAATGCGCTTTCCGGCTTGCTGTCGTGCTTGCCTTCGATGTTTTCGCTGATACTGGCGACAGTGTCTTTGAGGCTGACGTATTTACCCTCGTTGCCGGTGAATTTCTCGGCCACGAAGAACGGCTGGCTCAGGAAGCGCTGGATGCGGCGGGCGCGGGCGACGGTTTTCTTGTCTTCGTCGCTCAGCTCATCCATGCCGAGGATGGCGATGATATCCTGCAGATCCTTGTAGCGCTGCAAAATACGCTGGACTTCGCGGGCGACTTCATAGTGCTCCTTGCCGACGATCTCGGGGTCAAGAATAGTGCTGGAGCTGTCGAGCGGGTCGACGGCCGGATAGATACCGATGTCGGTGAGGGCGCGGTTCAGCACGATGGTACTGTCAAGGTGGCTGAAGGTCGTGGCCGGGGCAGGGTCGGTCAAGTCGTCCGCCGGCACGTAGACAGCCTGGACGGAAGTGATGGAGCCTTGCTTGGTCGAGGTGATGCGTTCCTGGAGGGCGCCCATTTCCTGCTGCAGGTTCGGCTGGTATCCTACCGCGCTTGG
>DAIPYY010000055.1:0-6056 GCA_036782475.1 Candidatus Saccharimonadota bacterium | reverse complement strand
CCATCTATGCGGAGAAGTTCGGATTTCTCGGTGGGGTGGTGCTGCTCGGGCTGTTCCTGACACTCTTCGCGCGCATCAGGATGGTGGCTGAGCGGGCACCAACGCTCTACAGCCGCCTCATCGTGGTCGGAGTGCTCGCCTGGCTTAGTACGCAGACGATTATCAATATCGGTGCTATGATAGGATTGTTGCCCCTGAAAGGCATCACCTTGCCGCTTATCAGTTACGGCGGTACGAGCGTCCTTTTTGTCGGTGCGGCGCTTGGGCTCGTTTTCCAGGTGTCACATTACACCAGTTTTACCACCAGGTCGGTGACGAGAAGTAAAAGGAAACAGTATGAAAATAATTATGACAGGGGGCGGTTCGGGCGGACACATCACGCCGATCTTGGCCGTCGCGCATGAGATAAAACAGACCGATCCGACAGCGGAAATCGTATATATCGGCCAGCGCGGTGACCGGTTCGCCGAGGTTGTGGCCGATGATCCGGTGATTGACGCGGCATATACCATTTCGGCAGGCAAATTCCGCCGCTATCACGGGGAAGGGCTGCGTCAGCTACTTGATTTCCATACTATGTGGCTCAACCTGCGGGATGCCGTGCGTGTAGTGAGAGGACTTTTTCAAAGCTGGCGGCTACTCGGTAAAATCAGGCCGGATGCGGTGTTTTGTAAAGGCGGATTCGTTGGCGTACCGGTCGGGTTGACGGCGGCAGGACGGCATATACCGTATGTCACCCATGATTCTGACGCCATTCCCGGCCTTGCCAATCGCATTATCTCGCGGTGGGCAAGCTGCCATGCGGTTGCGCTCGACCCTGAGCTCTATCCTTACCCCAAGAGCCGTACTGTGGATGTCGGCGTACCGGTGGCTGCTGGATATGCTCCGATCACGCCCGCAGAGCAGGGGAGACTGAAACAACAGCTTGGCATCGCGAAGCAGGACAAAGTACTGCTGGTAACCGGCGGCGGTCTCGGGGCGGTGCGGCTCAACCGGGCAATCGTGGAAATCGCTTCCCGTTTACTCGATGATTTTCCGGATCTGCACATCATCCATACGGTCGGAGCGGCGCACGAAGCGGTCATGAACGAAGCCTATGATGCAGCATTGTCTGCCGAGGCCCGGGATAGGGTGCGGGCGATCGGGTATACCACCGAGCTGGCGAAGCACAGCGGCGCGGCCGATGTAGTGGTCGCAAGAGGCGGCGCGACTAATTTTGCAGAATTAGCCACTCAGGCGAAAGCGTGCATCATCGTGCCGAACCCCTTCCTGACGGGCGGCCATCAGCTCAAGAATGCCGCCGCCTATGCCGCCAAAGGCGCCGTCGTTATGGTGGACGAGGCTGATCTGGCCACTGGTGCCGGCCGGCTGTACGAGGCGGTCCGTACATTATTGGCAAGCCCCAAGGACCGCCAAGACTTACAAGAACGTATCGCTACGTTCGCACGGCCCGATGCCGCCCGTGAGCTCGCAGAAATTCTGGTCGAGATAGCAAAAAAGCAGAAGGGCCGCCGATGAAGCTATTTCCCTCGCGCCAGAAGAAAACGCCTGCATCGCCGGAGCCTTCGCGGCGGCGTGCAGTGCAGCTCAGCGAACAAAACCGACGGACGAATTTTTCTTACTATAGTAACCGTTCAATCACGCCTCCGGGGGCAAGCGGACGTGATATATCGTCCTCTCGGAACCGTGCAGACACTGCTCCTGTGTCGCAGCCCTTTTGGCGCCGCCGTAAACTGCTGCCATGGCTGGGCATCGTGGCGTGTGTCGTCGTGGTCGGCTGGCTTACATTTTTGAGCAGTTCCGCGGCGGTTTTGACGATTAATACTGCCGGCACGCTCACCGGCGAGACAGCTGCTCAGTATGAGGAAACGGTACGCACACTGCTGGGACAAAGCATGCTTAATCGCAATAAGCTTACGGTCAATGCGACGGGTGTCGTACGTGAACTGCAAAAGCGCCATCCTGAAATCGAAAATGCCACTCTCGTCGTTCCGATTTTCGGTAACCGCCCGAGGGTGTATGTCAGTCTTTCCGAGCCGGCGTTTGTCCTGCAGTCGCAGGATACGCGCTACATGTTGAGTACGTCCGGGTACGTGACGGGAATGGCCGACAACTCGACCAAACTGCCTCTCGTCGTCGATGAGACGGGTGAAACGGTTACGGTGTCGAAGCGCCTTCTGCCGGCTTCACACGTTGCCTTTATGCAGACGGTCAATTATCAGCTGAGCCACAAAGGGTTTGCCGTCGATCGTTTTATACTCCCGAAGAGCACCGCCTATGAAGTTGATGTACGTCTCAAAGGCAAATCATTCATAATCCGTTTCAATCTGGCCGAAGACCCCACCGTGCAGAGCGGGGCAGTGGTTGCTACTCTTGAGCAGCTTGGTGATACGACTCCCGGTGCATATCTCGACGTACGAGTTCCCGGCAGGACATATTACAAATAATAAGGAAGGCGGTTTGAGGACCAGACTATTCCCCCTGTTGCTCCACTGCCCCTTGTTCGTAAAATGTTCGTATTACATATAATTAAGTTTTACTAAAAAAACTATATTTACATACAGAGCAGGGTAAAAGTCAAATTTTTAGGGCAGTGGAGATAAAAAAGGGGAAGTCTATATAAAAAAGTCAAATGCATGAAAAAGCAAATGTTTTCACAGTCAAGCTGTGGAAAAGTCAAATAAACAATATAACAATAGCGTTATGTCAAAAAAGCAAACACTATGGGTATGGTCAAGGATTCGTGACATGCGGGCCATGTTCTGAGGCTACCAAAGGATATGAAAGAGATGCTGCAACAAATTCACGTTGGCACTATGGTAGTGGTGAAATATGACAAATTACCGGCCTGGCTTCAAAAGTCCCCTATTAGCAGGGGTATCGTTGATCATCTTAAAACGCAATATTCATGTCGTAAAATATACATTGTGCGACATTTAATCACACATTCAGTTTGTGTTGCTCTGCCGCCCGCCGCGGCCAGATTTTTTGGTCCCGGCCTACAAACTGCCTACACGTTTTTATAAACTTTCCTGCACTGCCGGCCCGAATGCCCCAAAACACCCGTTCCGCCATTTTGCCTGTCCGGGCTATATACATACTCACCTTGTTCGCTTTTTGTACAGTTTGTTCGCATTTTTCATTTCCAGCCGGAATAACAGGGGTACAACAGAGGTGCTAATCTGTTCGTACCCTTTTACCTCAAAACTTTTACCTAATGTTCGCAAAATGTTTAAACAACAAGTGTTAGTCTCGCGGGCCGCCAAATGATCGTTCGATTCGGTGTGCTGTTTGTCTGCCGCCATCGCTTATGGTGATAGAACCGCCAGCGCGCTTTGCGCTATTTCGCTGAGCTTGTTTAAATCCTTCAAGACCTTCCATAGTACCGAGAATATGTCTCCAGGCTATCTTATGCATTGAGACGTACCGCGTGTCAGTGATGCGTCTAATCCTGCTAGGTGCAATAATCTGTCCAGTATATCCGACGGTGTGCGCAACTGCGGTGACGGTAAAATCTATACAATTATCGGAGAGCTGATTATTCGTTGAGCTACCTCTATCCACGAGACTATACTCCGTCTGGAACTCTTCTGGTGAGCCTTCAAATTTTGCAACAGTAATACTTAGGAAACTAAGAGCTAAGTTACCGCCCATATGGCTGATAGTGCTCGTGCGGCAATGAAAATCTCGAAATATGGTGTTCTTTACCTCCTCTTCTCTCGGTTTATATTGCAAGGGCAGTAAAGTAACGGCCAAAAAGTTTTCGAATGAATGCAGCTGCCGGTGATCAGCTAGAAGTACAGGATCGCCGCGGCTGAAAGCCTGAAGGTGAGCCGCAATATTCTCGGATATCATTGAAGGATACCCTTCCATTCTTTTTAGTATCACAGAGAGGAATCTTTTTTACTTGGCGAGGTCGTAGGTGGCCTTGGCGACGCGCTTGAACTGCGGCTTGCTCTGGAGATTCAGGAGAATGGTGGTTTCTTTTACAAAGCGGCTCTTGAGCACGCGCTTGACGATTTCGTCGCGGTGGAGCGGCTGCTTAGCATCTTTAAGGACAGCAGTGATGATGTCGGCGACGGTGCCCTTGTCATAGCCCCACTCTTTCAGCGCGTAGATACCGCGGCCGATAAGGACAAAGCGTTTGTCTTTGATAAGTTCGTTGTGGATGGCTTGGGTGGTGACATCTTTGCGCTTGAAGTCGCTGGCCTTGATGGCTTCGGCGATTTCATTGAAATGCATGTGCTTCTTGTTTTCGCTCAGGATAACGTAGATCTTGTCACGGATGTTCTTGGGGTTTACGGTTGGCCATTTTACGAGGCCCCAGCGGCCGTTGAGGGTAGCGAGCTTCTTGCTGGTGCTGGCGAGGGCAGCCGCATAGGTGTCATTCGGCATGTTGACGAGTTTCGCCATCTCGCCGGTCGATACTGGACTCCCTGCTTTTTTGATGGCTTCAACGATGGTAGTCACTTCTGATTTCATTTTGGCGGTGTCATGCACTTTGCTGTTCCCTGCCGCTTGGTAGAAGTTATCATCTTCGCTGATGACGCTGATAGCCGGGCAAAGTTCGGTGAGAAAAGCGATCCGCGACTGGTCGGTGCGGGTATTCTCGGCGGTAAGCATAGACGAAAGAGTAGTGACGCGGGCGCTCTCCCCTGCCGTGCTCAGAGCGTCAAGCAGCGCACCTTCGACGGTGGGAATGTGAGGCAGTTCCGTGCCGCTCTGCCGTAGTTTGGTCACGACGGCTTTTTCGAGCTGGCGGACGCGCTCACGGGTGATGCCGAGCAGTTCCCCTATCTGTTCCAGGGTTTCTTTTCGGTCAAACAAGCCAAATCGGCGTGCGACGATTTCGCGTTCGCGTTCTCGGTCAATGCTGTTCAAGATGTCTTGAACGATTACTTCAGTATCTAGTACGTTGGTTTTATCTGTCGTCTTGCTCATATTGCCTCTATTTTATAACTTTAATTGTTAAAAGTCAACATATTTTGTTTGATAGTCTTATTTTATCACAAAAGAGCAAAGCAAGCACATTATGTGTTGTAAAAACGTAGCCATCTCACCTTCTTACATTGTCTTCAAAAACATCGTTAGGCTGACCATAGGTTACACATCGTCGCCAAATTGTTTTTTGGATCTACTTGCTTGTCTTTCGTTTCGTGAAACGGCGTTTTGCCGGTTTTGCGGGAGCTGACGCAAGGATTTTTTTGGCTTCTTCGTGCGTTATCTTTTCTGGAGCGGTGTCTTTGGGTATCTTGGCATTCTTCGTGCCGTCGGTGACATACGGACCGTAGCGGCCGCGGAGCACCTGTATGCCGTCGCCAAAATCAGCGACGAACTTTTCAGCCTCGGCTTTCAGTTTTGCCGCATATAGCTCACGAGCTTTTTCTTCGGTAATAGTATGTGGGTCTTCGGGCTTGATGCTGACGAACAGCTTGCCGACCTGGATATAGGGGCCGAAACGGCCGATGTTTGCTTTGATGACATGACCGTCCTCTGTGGTGCCGACCTCCCGCGGGAGTTCAAAGGCGTGCAGTGCCTGTTCCAGGGTGACGTCATCGATGCGGACCGATTTAGGCATGGGGGCAAACTGGGGTTTCTCGTCTTTATCGTCGCTTTCCCCGAGCTGCAGGAGCGGTCCGAATTTGCCGACGCGTGCGTAGATTTTCTTGCCGCTCTTGGGGTCTGTCCCCACTTCCCTCGCCTGCGCGACGGTAGAGCGCTCGATGGCGCTGCTTTTTTTGATAAGGGCATGGAATGGCTCGTAGAATTCGTCAAGCATGGTATTGCGCGGCATTTTTCCGGTGGCGATAGCGTCGAATTCTCCTTCGACATGCGCGGTGAACCCATAGTCGACGACCGGTTCGAAATGGTCGGTCAGAAAGCCGGCGATAAGCTCGCCGCTTGCAGTAGGAACGAGTTTGCCTTTGGTAGCACCTGTCGTTTCGGTGACGATTTCCCGTTTGACCTCGGTGGATTCCGGTGCGTATGTCAGCTGGATGACATCACGGGGCGCGCCTTCACTGTCACCTTTGACGACATAGCCGCGTGTCTGGACG
>DAIPYY010000054.1:0-6522 GCA_036782475.1 Candidatus Saccharimonadota bacterium | reverse complement strand
TCGAATCAGTCAATACCAGCGGAGCTGTGCTCGCCAACGTCAAAGTAGCCATAAAAGGCGGCTACAAGAAATACACCAGCACGAGCGATACAAATTATTACTACAATAACGCCAGCCCGGATACACGTCCCACCACGGATACAAACGGCCTCGCCGCCATCAGCAACCTACCTCCTGCAGATAGCGGCTACGTCTTTTGCGGCGATAACGGCTACGGCAGCACCTCGGCCGAACGCTGCGGATCATACTACCTGGCATCAGCCGTACCGTATAATGGCACCGCTTCTCTCGGGCCAGTCACTATACCGATATACGAATCGGCGAATCCGCCAAGCCTGCCGTACGAATACGGCGGCACAAATTATATCCAAAAAGTACGTCTCATATTGACGACTAGTTCTACTTTTCCGCGCGTGTTTTCCATGACTCCGGCACAGATCGATTTGTCTGATCTTGCAAGTAGCCTCAGTAGCGTATTAGTAACTATTAACGGGTATAACCTCTCCTCGGCGAGCGCCGTCTTCACGCAGGGAGCGAATACCTACACAGGTACGGGCTGCAGCAAATCGACAACCCAGCTAAAATGTTCGTACAACTTCTCTACGATTACCACCGGAGCACTGCAGCTTTCCGTCACCAACAGCAGCGGCACACTGACACTGCCGACCGATCCGTTAGGAGGTCTCAATGTACTCCCATAAACAACGCGGCTTTACCCTGGTCGAACTGCTTATCACCATCATTATGGTCGGAGTAGTTAGCACGATTTTCCTCACAGCCTTCAAAAGCACCATCTTTAATTACTTGAATATGCAACAGGATGCTTCCGCGACGACGCAGATCAATACCGAAGCATACCGCTTGGCCACGGCCGTCCGCAGTGCGACCGATATCAACAGCGCGACGAGCAACGACCTCGTGCTCTATGCATACTTTTATCCATCTGACACCTATGTTTCATTACTGCACTACTATCTCTCGACTGATTCGAAAGGGACCCATCTCATGGCGGATCTCACGCCGATGACCGCAAACCCTCCTGCCGGCACGGCGATCACCGACAAAAAACGCACATTTACCATCATCGACTCATTCTATACAGGAGGCGGCAAGCCGCTGTTCGAATATCTCAATGCCGGTGGCAACACGCTGTCACTACCGATTACCGACCTACAAACCATCAAGGGCATCCGGATCAATCTGGCGGCGAAAGGTTCGAACGGAAGTAACCAAAGCCTGAACGTTGACGTAAGCTTGAGGAACAAGAAAACCAACCTATGAAAAAACTTCGATCATGCAGCAAAAGCAATGGGCACCAAAATGGTTTTATCATGCCGGCAGTACTATCTTTTATCATCGTCTGTGGCCTGCTTGGCAGTGCATTGCTCATGATTATCATGCAAAATTTCTTTGTCGTCGGTCGAAACATCAAAAGCCAACAAGCCTTCAACCTCGCCGAAGCAGGCATCAATTACTACCTCTGGCACATGGCTCATAATGGCACCGACTACCGCGACGGCCAATCAACGCCCGCTACCCCTGATGCGACGCTCGGGTACGGTCCCTACGTCCATACATATCGTGATGCCGACGCGAAAATAGCGGGCACATTCACGCTCTGGATCAAGCCGCAGGGCAGCGGCTCGACTATCGCGACCGTCCGGTCCATCGGAAAAACACCGAACAGTACGGCGACGCGAACGGTCGAGGCGAAAATCGGTGTCACCTCTTTTGCGAGCTATGCGCTCGTATCGGACCTCGAATTCTGGTTCGGTGCTAGCGAAGCAGCGAACGGACCGATTTTCTCCAATGTCGGCATCCATATGGACGGCCCCAACAGCGATGTCGTCGCTGCCGCCAATGCAAGGTATACACCGGGCAGTTCTTACAGCGGAGGCGTCAGCGGCTCGCAGAACGGCGTGTGGTGCAATACGTCGATCCTCTCGCCGAACTGCAACACACGCGATAAAAGCAACTGGCTGTATCCCAAACCATCGGTGGATTTCAACCTCGTATCAAGCAGTCTGTGCACCATGAAGAAAGTAGCGCTCGCGAATGACAGCTCCACCGCCTCAATCGCGACAGCAGCCAATGCGTGCACCCAGACCCCCACAACCCGTACGACTGCATATATCCCCCGCTATGCGACGAGTGGTTTCAACACGAACCAAGGCTATCTCATCGAACTCAATACCAATGGGACGTACAATCTTTACCGTGTGAGCGCCGAAAATGACAGGGCCACCAGTTATTCAGCAGCTCTTACCAAGACTACGGTAGCGACAAACATTGCAACTCCCTCCTCCGGTGTTATCTTCGTGGAGGACAATGTATGGGTGCGGACCAACCCGCAGTACCAGGGCCGTGTCAGTGTCGCGTCCGGCCGGCTCGCCACGAGCGACAGCACCAATATCACCATTGCCGACGACTTGCTCTACACTACTAAAAACGGCACCGATTCCATAGGGCTCATCGCGGAGAACAGCGTTTTGATTGCCCCGTACGCACCGCCGTCGAGCGGATCGTTCGATTTCGAAATCGACGCCGCCGCACTTGCCCAGTCCGGAGCGGTAAAATGGCCCCAGTACTACGAGGGGACGAGCAGCTGCACGAGGGGGTGGGTAGGCTCGAACCAAACATTTACGTTCTACGGATCGGTAGCGACCCGCCAGAACTGGACGTGGAATTACCTCACCGGTAATTGCGGCGATGCCGTGCGGGATGCCGCTTCCGGCTACTACGTGTCCGGCGTCATGAAAACGACGACCGCATACGACTATAACCTTCTCTACGCTCCGCCCCCCAGCTACCCCGTAACCGGTACCTACAACATTCTTTCCTGGCGTGAAGTCCTGACAAAGCCATAGATATGTCTGGCAGTACAGTCTTAGAACAGTCTTACCAGCCTGCTACATTACAAACCATGGCTTACAGCCCTAGGATGGGCCACGGCAAGCAGACAGCGAGTAGTGCCGGTGGAATATACTAGAATCCTAACGGTTCCAAGTATTATGCAGTCCTCCCACCTGACCGTGGTCGCGTCCCTTGCATTATAAAAAGAGCGGGGAAACCCGCTCTTTTTAATTGTCACCGAAGAAGGATTAGTTGCTCTTCTTGATGTAGTCAGGGGTGTTGTTCCCCTCCATTTGAGCCGTCAGCGTATAGCTCGTACAGCCCGTGTCAGCCGGTGCGCTACCGTCACTCGGGATAGTGCTGGCAGTCGTTGCACAGCTTGTGCCTGTGGGTTCATACGCATACTCAAAAGTACCGTCCGCCGGAGCACTTGCTAGAGGACTCGTATCAGTCGTGGCTTGCTTCGGATCATAGAGAGCGGCAGGATCGAGACCCTTCATGTATGCAGATCTGAACGTGTCACTATTCATATCCGCCAGTGTCGGGTAGAAGCCGTAGTCAGCATAGAATGCTTCGACGTAGCCGTTCAGTGCTTTGATGTCTGTCTGGCGCTGTGTATTGCGGCCTTTTTGCTGGATACCGGTGAAGGTAACGATGACGAGTGTCGCCAAAATACCAATGACCACGATGACGATGAGGAGCTCAACGATCGTGAATCCTTTTTTATTCTTTAGTGAAACCATAGGGGCCCACCCTCCTTATTAGTGTTTTACTGTTACTTAAGCAGCGGTAGCCGCCGTAAGTCTACCTTTGATTATAACCAATAGCGGAGTTACGTCAAGAGAAAGCTTTCTCAAGCGAAAAGGAGAGCGGGAACCCGGAGTGCACCCTATAATCCATGCGGGTGCGAGACAACACGGCGAGGAACGGGGAATTTTATGGTGCGCGTTTCATTGCGTCCAAACAAGTCAATCTTGGGGAACTGGGCATCTTTTCGGTGCAGAAACTCAGCTATCCTCTGGTCGAGTGCGGCGCTATCCATATTTTGCTCCTTCCCTGTTACACCCTCATATTACCTCGTATCTTTATAGAGGGCTGTAAGCTTTCTGAGGCAGAAATCTGTAATTTTCCGTACAAAAAGAGAAAATTATGCCGGCTGCGTCGCGCTGTCGACTTCACGGATAAGCTTTATAAGCTCATCCGGCGTTGCCCAGGCTTTAAGCATATAATGCATCGCCCCGAGAGCGAATGCCTGGTCGATCTCACGCTGGTCGTCATAATTACTAAACACGATGATCTTCGTCTGGGGCATCGTTTTCTTAGGCTGCAATTTCTTGAGAAAACTAATCCCGTCCATTACCGGCATACGGAGGTCAAGCAAGATGATATCCGGGGTTTCTTCGCTGAGAATATCGAGCGCTTCCTGCCCATTGAATGCTCTCAGCAGCGAGATATTCGCTGACGACAGTACCTGTGCGTACGCGTCGTTGAGGAGCATCTCGTCCTCGATAATCATCACTGTTATGTCACTGTCGATTTTTACCATTTTCGCCTGCCTCTTTTATGTTAATCTCGTGCTCTATTCTATATGCTTTACGATCATTATTTCTGTAATCTATTTCGCAAATTATCCTCTAAGTTTGCTCTATTGGCAGATGTATCGTAAAGGTAGTCCCTCGGTTAGGAACAGAGTTCACCGTAATCGTACCATTATGTAGTTTAACAATTTCCGACACCAAATACAGCCCGACACCGCTACCACCCGCCTTGACGCTGAGAGGGTTGTGGATACGCGAGAATTTTTCAAAAAGCTTGTCCAGATCTTTTTTGTGGATACCCACTCCCGTGTCGGCGACGATAATCGAGACTGCAGTCTCCGAAAAGGTGAGTGTCACCGTGATTTTTCCTTTTGGCGGCGTATATTTATCGGCATTACTGATAAGATTCTCAACCGCCATTCGCATATATCCGGGATCGCCGTGGAATACAAATGGGTGGACCGGGATACTGGCGACCAGTTCATGCTCATGACCGCCTACTGCCGCACGCTGTTCTTCGACGACCCCGCGAATCATGGCGCTAAGGTCAAACGGCGCAATCGTCATCACCAGCTTACCCGTGTCGGCCCGCGCCGCATTCAGGATTTGATTGATGATTTCTATCTGGCGCTCATTGCTATCGAATGCCTTCGTGAGCATATCTTGCTGCAGCGGCGTGATGTCGCCGGCATACCCCTGCAACACCATGCCCAGATACTGTTTTACGGCGGTAGCCGGTGTCCGCAGCTGGTGAGAAGCAAGCGCCACGAATTCATCTTTCGTCCGGCTGATTGTCTGCAATTCTTCGTTCCGCTGCTGCAACAACTTCGCCTCAGCCCTGTTCAGTCTATCCTGACGCCGTGCCAGCTCGATTTGCGCCTGTAGGTCCCGCCGCTCGGTCACGTCGACCGCCACGCCGGAAAATTGCTTCGTACCGCCATGAATCAGCATACGGCCGCGTCCGATCACCCAGCGCGTCAATTTACCGCTACCGATACGAAACTCGACATCGAACGTATTTTTTTTCTCCGTGGCACCCCGAAATGCCCGCTTGAGTCGCTCCCTGTCTTCCGGGTGTACCCGTTCTATGTAGGCCTCGAGCGGCTTTCCTTCTTCCGTCCATTTGGTGGGAAGGTGAAAAATGCCGGCCAGTCCCGCGTTCCCGATCACCATGTTCGTCGCCGCGTCCCAGGTCCATGTGCCGACCTTTCCAGCCTCGAGCGCTTCATCGAGATGTAGCCGTACTTCTTCCAGCTCCCGGGCCGCCAGCACTTCCGAGGTCGCATTCGCCGATACCTGGATAATGTGGTCTACCTCCCCCTTTGCGCCGATCACAGGGTAAAGCGTCGTGCGCCAATATCGCTCAACCAGCCTGGTTTGATCCGTTGGGTCGGGGATATCGTGACGAAATATATGCCGCTCCTGCGGCTTGCGCGTCCGGATTACCGCCCGAAACGCCCGGGAAAGGCCTGCTATCTCGCGCAGCCCGTCAAATTCACCCGACGAATGCGGGAAAACATCGAAATACGGATGGCCGAGCACCTGCTCCCGGTCGATACCCAGCATCGACGCGTATGAATCCGTGATAGCCTCTACTGTAAAATCCGGGTCATCGGTACGCAGCAACAGTTTGCGCTCAGGCAGCTGCCGAAAAATGTTCGAGAAATCGCTCAAACCCCCTATCGCCGTATCGAGAGAAGATCGCCGCGCCATATACTACCTCGAACTCGTCACGCGCCGACCTCTATGTCTTCGAATTCGTCGCTGCCCGTCATACGCACGAGTTTCGCGCGGTCGATAATATACGTGAACTTATGGTAATCAATGTAGCCTTTGCGCTTCATACGGTGCAGTTCTACCGCCGTCGTTTCGCGGGTGATGCCCACCATCTCAGCGATATCCTGGTGGCTCAGACGCAAGTCAATCTTGAACCGTCCGTCAGGCATTTTCTGTCCGAACCGGGCGACGAGGTACTGCAGAATAAACGCGAGCTTATCCTCGGCATGAGATTGTTCGAGAGCGTATACATGCATCGTAGCGCCGATATAATGCCCCATGTAGTTGTTGAAGACCTGTTCGTATAGCTCAGCATCATGCTCAAGGGCGCTTTTGTACTCCTCCTTGGATACGG
>DAIPYY010000053.1:0-6649 GCA_036782475.1 Candidatus Saccharimonadota bacterium | reverse complement strand
CAGTTTTTTCGAGCGGCCGGGAGGCTGATTCCTCGATAAGATAGTCGGCATACTTACTAAGCGCCGCTCCCATATTTCGTTGAACGTCCTGCAAATCACCCTTCATACTTCCAACGGTGCGCCTTGCCATAAAAGCCTCCTCGCTCTTACCAATGTAGTAGCCGAAGTGTATACCCGCATATCTGGATTTGCAACGATAAGCGGGATTGTTTGCATAGGGGTAGCTAGGTGCTACAATGTCGGTAATGGCCAACAAAGCCCCTCAGCCGTATATATTTGAAGTGTATTGCCTCGGCGAAAAGCTCGAGAAAGAACACTGGCAAAGCCTCTACCGTGCACTCATTACCCATCTCGGCGTGCTCGGCGCGAAATTCACCGTCATTTTCACCTGCAAGGATAACGTCGTCCGCTTCTTCGTGGCAAGCCAAAAAGATATCGGCAGCCTGAGCAATTCTATAGACGGTTTTCTGCTCCGTCCCTGCAGCGCAGAAGAAACGGAGCTTCCTGCCACGACGCGCAAAGAACGCTTCGTGAGCTTCGTCGAGGGCGGCAACCTGCTCGACCTCAAAGAACGGTACCAGATCAAAAAAGGCAAAAGCCTCACCTATGCTACGTTCTCCGTCAAATCGCTGACATACGAAACGGCCATAGTAAACAGCAGCCTATATTTCGAGCTGCCCGGCAAACAGTGGGCAAAATCCAGCAAAATGATGACCTCGTTCCCGGTGCATCTGCTCGCCATCGACTTCAGCACCAACACGCATTACCTCAAAAAAGGTATGCCAAAATACCTCAACATCGAGAAGTCCGTACGCATGCTGAGTAGTGACAACGTCAACGCGCTCCTCGAAGTCGACACTTTCCCGTACTTCCCCAAAAACTACTATCTCAACCTCACGAGTTATGAGTTTGACAAGCATTCGTTCATCGTGGGGGCGAGCGGCAGCGGCAAATCGAAATTCATCAGCCTTTTCGTCGACCGCCTGCAAAAAAGCATCGCAGTGGCCATGAATTACCGTGTCATCGTCATCGACCCTCATGCCTCGATCGCCGATGATTTCGAGCACATCGAGAACAAAAAAGTCATCAATTTCGGCAATGAAAGCACCGAGCTTTTCAGCGGCAACGCCACGGATATTTCGGCAGCGACCGAGCTTACCGGCACGCTTTTCAAATCGCTGATGGGCGAAAATGCGACTGCCAAAACCGACCGCCTGCTGCGCTTCAGCCTCTACGTGCTCCTCACCGCCCAGGCGATGTCGCTCGGCAACCTCAAACGATTCCTGACCGAAGTCGACCTGCGCAATCAGCTGCTTGACCACGTCCGCGGCTATGTGCCCGACAACATCGTGCATTTCTTCGGTGCCGATTTCAACGAACTGCGCACCAAATACTATAACGAGACCATTTCACCCATCGTTTCGCTCGTCGACGAGATGCAAATGCAGCCCGCGCTCGTCGGGGAAGGTGAACTGTCGCTCGGCAAAACCATCGAAGACCATTTCCTGACCGTCTTTTCGCTCAACAAAGTCAGTATGGGCGACAAAGTCGTCAAGACCGTCGCCGGCCTGCTCATACAGCAGATATTCCTGCTCGCGCAGGCGAGGGCGTTCAACCAGCGGGTGCTGCTCATCATCGACGAAGTGTCAGTCGTGCAAAACCCGGCACTCGCCCAGATTCTCTCGGAAGCCCGCAAATTCAACCTCACCGTCATGCTTACCCAACAATACTTCGGCCAGATCGACAAAGATCTGCAGGATTCCATTTTTACCAATGTATTCAATTACTACGCGTTCAAGGTTTCCGAGGAAGATGCCCGCACGCTTGAAGGCAATCTCACTATCGAGCTGCCCAAAGACCTCGTCGAGGCCGAGCATGCCAAAGGCCTCAAAGAAGAAGACATCCGCGTCAAAATCATGACGAGCCTGCACCCGCGCGAATGCCTGGTGCGCGTGCTGGCCGGCGGGCAAGTCATACCGGCCGTCAAAGCCCGCACGCTCGACGCACCCGCTGCCAAACCGTCGGTGTCTCCCGCCAAACTGAAACCGTACAAGCAGGCCGGCATGCCGGAAAAATTCCAGGAACAGCCAGGCGGCGGTTCGCCGCAGCCTGATCTCACCGATACAGCACCACTGGAACCCGCTTCTGATGTTCCCGCACCTTCACCGGCGTCCCTTGAACCATCTCCGGAGATAAGCATGGAAGCAACTCCGGAAACCGAGCCGACGCCAAGGCTTCACCACAACGATGCCACGCATGCCGACCAACTCGGCAGCCTTGCCACCATACACCTGGAAGATACCGCGCCGACCACTCCTACGTCCACGTCACTCCTCAGTTCTCTCGAACCGCAGACATTCAACCTCAGCGACCTCCTCGCCGAGCATTCGTCAAGCCGCATGAAAGTAAATAAGAAGAAGGGTAATCAGTGATGGACAACACAGCCGCGCAAGCAATACTAGACAAAGTCATCGGCCAGATTTGTGGCTACCAGAACCCGTTCAGCCTCGAACAGTTCCAGGCCAAATATGCCTTCGATGTCCGCTTGCCGCAGCAGGTCACCGACACCACGACAGGACAGGCCACTTGGAGCCAATCACCGAACCCGAGCAAATTCATCACGACCGAAAACGCCTGGAAACGGCTCGACTGGGATAATCGCCCCAAACGCGACCTCAAGAACATCCAGGACATCATAAGCGCCTGGAACGAAATCAATTACACCGCTACCGAGCGCCATATCGACAGCATCAATGTCGGCGAATCGGACAATATCTACGGCTCCGAGAACGTCTACCGCTCACAGGACATCCGCGGCTGCAAGAACGTGCTGTTCAGCGATGGGGTAGGCGACAGCGAATCCATCGTCGCCTGCCAGCGCTCCAACGCCCTTTCGTACTGCGCCCGAGTCGAAGACAGCAACACCTGCTCCAACAGCTTCTCGGTGATCTGGTCGAAAAAAATCGTGAACAGCTTCTTCATAGAAGACTGCGGCGACATGTACGAATGTATGTTTTGCAGCCATATCACCAACAAAAAATTCTGTATCGCCAACATGCAGTTTGAAGAGGCCGAATACCGCGCCCTCAAAGACCAGGTTATCCGCTGGATTCTGACCGCGTAAACAGGTTATTTTCGGTAACGAATAAGCGGATTAGTACTATTCAATACCCTCGTCGCCAGATACCGATCCATCCACCAAAGCCTGGAGTGTCCATCTTCTTTAATAATTGCTTTTATTCATAATACATGTTATTATTTTAATTATGTCTCCCGAAATTAGTCGTAATACCCCCAGCCGGCAACCCTATCCGATGACTCCGGAGCTGAAAAAGGCGGCTAATAAAACACATGCAATAGTCGTGGCGTCAGCCCGCAAGCTTGATGACGTACTGGCGGCAAACGTGCCCGATGAGATGGTCGATGAATTTACGAGATATGCATCGCAGGGTCTCGTAAATGAAGAAGGTACACCGAATGCGGGGAACGGACAATCACTCACCGGCTACCGCTTTATCAGTACGCTGCTCGGTCATGACAGTCTTGACGACCACGGACCGGTAGCCGAGGAAGCTACTTTCGAGCATGTCATGTTTGTCGGGGCTCAAAAGATTACCGCTGCCAACACAATCCGGAAACTTTTGGCCGGTGAAATATCGGCCGACAGCGTCCGTGAGAGCATCCAGACGTTCGTTGATAACATTCCCGACCCAGAAACCCAGCTGCCGACTGCGTACCGCGGTATGGTATTTCTCTCGGCCATTCTGCCGTATCTCCTGGTCTCCCGGACAGATATAAAACCTACCGAAATCGGACAGTATGCTGGTAGCCTCGACAGTGCGATGAAAGCAACCGTCAAGAAAGACTCCGTCAAAAATGCACCACTCATTGCAGGCATATTTCAGGACATACAAAATGGCGACGGCTTGGAAGGGGCGCTAACCGCCGGCAAAAACCTACGCGAGAAGATGCTGGGCTTGGCGTCATATGCAAGGGCGAATTCTTTTATTGTTTCATACTATACTGCTCCTGCGGCCAGCTGTATCGCCGATACAATAGGCAATCTGCGGCGCGTAGAACGGGATAAACGCGAAATGACAGCTGAACTCGCATTCATGATGGATCTTGCAGCACGGCTTGATGTCATGCCTACGCCCCAGTTTGATTCAACCCCTCCCGAACGACTTTCGCTGATAAGTTTCGACGATTTACCGGTCCATATGCGAGTCGACTGGGAGGTGCTGCCGCCAGGTGCAGGCCTGACAGACGTGGCGCATGCAATAATAGAAGAAAAACAGTTGCGGTCGAAGCAACCGGTCGGGATTGATTTGACTCGTTTGCAAGCGCTCGAAAATATCCGCAGTCTGGTGAGCGAGAATAGCTCACGGTATGCGCGGGGAAGCTTAAGAGAGCGCGGCATTGTGCGGGACGGTGACCAGGAATGCCCGGACGAATATATACTACTATTGATAGACGGCTCAGACGGTAACGTCGAGAGCGTTGTAGCAGATAGCCCCATCGTCGGACCGCACGCGATGTACATTTATCGACGCGACACCGCCCAAAAAGGTAGCGAGTGGCAAACGGTGTTCCGGCTCGAAAAAGCCGATGCGCGGCGGCTCGGTGCCCGGGCGGTCAAACACAGCGTGCCGGTAGGAGACAATCTGGTTGATACGATGACCAGAAAAGCTATGGAGTTACTGACGTGCCGACCCGAAGACTTCGCGCGGATTCAGTTCAACGGCGTGAACCGGGCGCGTATCAAACAAATCGGCCGCTTGCTTATAGGCGGCGAGAACGAGCGTTAGCGCAACTTAAAAACCTACCGCCACGACCCTACTCCTCTAAAGTCAAAACATTGTTTTAGTACTTTGTTTTTCTTTGTATTGCTTCTATAGGATTATATTTTATAACTAATCTAACATATTTGTCAAGTTTCACAGGTTAGCGTACAATAGAATCCATGAAAATGGCAGCGGGCAGGAAGAAGCAGAAAGCCCAAGGCAACCAGTCGAAAACCATCCAGAACCGGCGGGCGCGGCACGACTACGAGCTCGGCGACAGTCTCGTCGTGGGGATGGAGCTGACCGGCGCGGAAGTGAAGAGCCTGCGGATGGGGCACGGACAATTGACCGGCTCATATGTGACCGTAAAAGGTGCGGAGATATTCCTCATCGGCGCGACAATCAACGGCGTCAAAGGTGTCATCATCGACGAATCCGACCAGGCGCGCACGCGCAAACTGCTTGCCAAACGCCGCGAAATCGACGCACTCATCGCCGCCAAGCAGCAGGGCAGGACGATCGTCCCGCTCGAAATTCTCACTCGGGGCAGGTATATCAAACTTCGCCTCGCCGTCGGCAAAGGCAAACGCGAGTACGACAAGCGTGAAGTCCTGAAGCGCCGCGATGCCGACCGCCAGGCGCAAAATGCCATTCGCAGCCACCAATAGTTCATAGGGTGACAGAACCATTATTTTCGCTTATACTTATCAGCGTATGAGTCCGCTTGAAACATTCCTCCTCTCCGAGCCGGTAGAAAATGCTGTGAAATGGCTATCCAACCAGGGCCTCAACCTCCTCTTCATCTGTTTTATTGCCTGGGCGCTTTATCATGTCGTCAACTTCGTCGTTGAGAATATGATGGGCCGTATTATCCGCCCCACCCGCTATAATCAGATGACGGAGCTCGACCTGAAGAAAAGGAAAGATACCATCACCAGCCTCTTCAGCACCCTGGCGCGTACCATCATCCTCGTAAGCGCCAGCCTGATGATTGTCAAACAACTCTTTCCGCACATCAACTACGCGCCTATTTTCGCAAGCGCCGGCATCATCGGTGTCGCCGTCGGTTTCGGCGCCCAGTCGCTCATAAAGGACTTTTTGAGCGGAGTGTTCATCATCAGCGAGAACCAGTACCGCGTCGGTGATATCGTCGACCTCGAGAACGGCGCGACCGGCACGGTCGAACGCATCGGCATACGCTCGACCGTACTGCGCGATGCTGACGGCAATGTGCATTATGTACCGAACGGCAACGTCGGTCATGTCATCAACAAAACCATGGGATATTCGAAAGTGAATTTCACGCTGTCGGTTCACCCTGACACCGATGTCGACTTGCTCGCCAAGGTTATCAACGAAACAGGCGCGAAGCTCGCTGAAGATCCGAAGTGGAACACTAAGATTACCGAGGCGCCGCGTTTCATGAATGTCGGCAGTTTTTCGCAGCTCGGCATGGATGTCACTATCGTCGGTGTTACTCAGCCGTCGGAGCAGTGGAGCGTCACCGGTGAACTGCGCCGACGCCTCTTGAAAGAACTCGTCAAGCACAAAATCAAGCTCGCTACCACGGCCGGCCCGTGGCCGGCAGCCACGCCCAAGAAAAAATAGTCGTTACCTTGTCGCCTGCTTTGCTTCGATATATAAGTCGATGGTCGTCACGATGAGGATAGTGATAATCGGCCCGTACACAATGCCGAGTATGCCGAAATATGCCACGCCGCAAAATGTCGCGAGCATCGTCAGCGCTACCGGTAGCTGGATTTTCTTTGGGATAAGTTTGGCACGCCAGATAGGGTCGAGATTACCGAATGTATAGTAGAGCACGATAACTATGAGCCCAGCCCAGAACTGCCCGGTAAACATCG
>DAIPYY010000052.1:0-6909 GCA_036782475.1 Candidatus Saccharimonadota bacterium | reverse complement strand
GTTTCGGCATCATCATATGTGCCGGGCTCGGCCTGCTTGTCTCGGCAATTCTGTCCGGCTACGCGGCGAATACATCGTATCCGTTCCTGGTGAGAATTATCATCGGCACGGGGAGTTTTATCGTCCTTTTCGGAGTATTCTGGGGTATCTTCACCTACGGTTCGTCCGCACGAAAACGACGCGTTGCGAACATACCCGGCGCGCTCATCGCGGCGGTCGGTCTGCAGTTCTTGCAAGCTATTGGGGCATATCTTATTACTAGCCAGCTGAACCGCCACAGCGGACTGAATGCTCAGTTTGGTATCGTGTTGGTGCTCTTTTTCTGGATTTATCTGCAAGCACAAGTCTTCATTTTCGCGCTCGAATACAACACCGTCCGTGCTTTCCGTCTCTATCCCCGTACCATCGACGAGAAAAACCCTACCGAAGCAGACAAAAAAGCTCACGACCTCTACGCCAAACGCGACAGTTACAAACTACCTGACGAATCATAGAATACGATTTGCGCCCGACAGCCATTTACGCTATAATCACCTCTGTTTTCTGCTCTTTGCTAGTGTGCCAGGGAAAAGAGCAGCCCGAGCGAAAGTCACGTCTTTCGCCCGGCGCGATGAGAAAAACCGCAAGTTTGTCTCATGTTCTGTGGCGGATGTAGCTCAGTTGGTTAGAGCGTCTGTTTGTGGCACAGAAGGCCGTGGGTTCAAGTCCCATCATTCGCCCCATGATAAATCCCCGTTTTGAAACGGGGATTTATCTTTTTCATATATGGTGGCGGCGTTATTAGTCTTTACGCACCGCCACATATGCCTTGCGGCGCTGAAGAGAGACAATTATCGCGGCCGCACTGAGGGCTAATGCAATTGTTGCTGCCACTATCGTTTCAGTGCCCGTATTGAATAGTTCGGCACCCTTTCCAGGATTGGCTTCGCCGAGTACCTGCGGGACGAACGTATTAATGAACGCACAGCTTGCTGCCGCTCCTGCCGCCAATGTCACCGTCAGGACATACCCGCTGCGTGACATGGTTACCCCGGTACCTGTACAGACGATGTCGTCAAGTTTCCAGGCATTTGCCGCCGATTCCGTTATGGTGTATGTACCGGGCTCAAGATTGTCGAATGTCTTACTATTTGCCAGTCCGCTGCCATCATCGGTAAGCTTGAACGATGTGTCCACTCCCAACGAATCGGGAATCGTGCTCGTGAAATCGAAACTGCGCGTCGCGTTCGGCCGAGCATCCTTTACGATGGTGAGCTGCGCACGCTGCGTATTAGTGAACGTACAGCTGATGCTCATGCCTTGGCGCACATAGACGTACAACATCCCGTCTTCGCCGATATACCACTCCGCCTCACCGCAGGATATGTCCGTCAGATCCCATCCGTTCACCGATGCTTCCTCAACCCGATACCATCCTGTTGGCAAAGTAAGTGCATTTTGCTCCGTTCCAGTTCCGCTTCCATCATCGACCAGATCAAAACCAGCGCCAGATTGCGCTTCTGATACAGCCGCGCTGCTTACTGCCTGATTCCCACTGCCAGCCCCGGTGGTGGGAGTTACGGTGAATGCAAACGACTGTGAGCTAGTGGGCAAAGCGTTTTTAATGATAGTAAGGCCACCGGTATCCCGGGTATTCGTGAATGTACATACGACATGGTCGTCTTTGCCGACATGTACTTTCGCGGCCGTGCCCTGATTGACCCAGATCGGACGGCCATCGACTTTACACTTCAGGGAATCAAAACTGTACCCATCCTGTCCGTTTTCACCGAACCAGTACCATCCGCTGGTAACTTTCTTGGTGTCACCCATGTCAATATGCCTACCATTGTCTTCAAGCCACCACGTCCAGCCACTCGGATTGATCTTGTTTCCAACCTTCTTATAGACCGTGATCCTACCCGTGTCACGCTTATTGGTAAATTCGCATGTCACATTTTTTCCAAGCCCGACCTTCACTGTAACTTCTTCGTCGGGACGATCATAGCTGCCGTGTTTGTCATAGCCATATGGATAGCGATCATCACTACACCTGCTCGCTACGACATGGTAGCCAGGCTTCTGGTTCTCACTTATTTTGTACGTACCCGACGGAACGGTTTGCGGATTGTTGCTGCCAGTCGCGATATGATGTTCGTCCTGCTGCTTGCCATCATAGTTCCACGTCCAATTCGTCACATCCCGCGTGATATGGCCAAACCCGTCATCGACATTTTTGATGACCGTTACCGTACCTTGCGCAAGGTTTTTGAAATCATTATTCTTAGACATGCCGCCGACATACGGTACGAATACCGGTGACGGAGCGGTAATTTGCGCCCAGCCGTTACCAAGTGACTTCATGACTTCTTTGACATAGTACGTCGTGTTCGCATTCAATCCCGAGAAACTATAGTAGCCGGAACTGTCTGTCCTGGTCCACTGTTCGTCGTGGTCGAGCACGCCATTCTGGTTCTGGTCGAGATAGATCACCCATCCACTCACCGGATTCATGCCTTGGTTGACCCAACTCAGATCAGTGTTACCGATTTTCTTGTGGCCGCTAATAGTCACCGGCTTGTCATTATTGGTAATCGTACAAGTTACATGATCACCGAGCTTGATAGTAATTTTATTGCCGTAACCGACTTGGGTATATCCGCAGTCCCAAGCGCTCGCGTCATAGCCATTCGGCCCTGCCTCGCCGAGCGTGTAGCTGCCAGACTTGAAATTCGAACCTGATGCGGCGCCACCGGCACCGGAAATAGAGGTAGGACCGGCTGCGGATAATGTCCAGTTGGTCGGTTTGTACGTGCCGCCATTATTGTTGATGACCTTCTTTATGAGCGTGAGCGACGGTGCTTTGTCATCGTTCGTAATCTTGCATGTTACGTCGTCACCGAGCTTGACCGTAATCTGGCTGTTTGCGACCGTCTGGCCGTTACATATCCATGATCCCTTGGTATAGTCATTGGGGCCGGTTTCACCGAGCGTGTAGACACCGGCTTTGAAACCTGTTTCCGACACCGCACCACCCTTGCCGCTAAGCGGCGTGGGGCCGGAAGCCGTGAGTGTCCACTCGTTTGCTGTACGCGTGCCGCCGTTGTTATTCACGACATGTTTGACAAGTGTCAGCTTTGGCTTTTTGTCGTCATTCTTTATCGTACATGTCTGCTCCTGGGCGGTAACGACGCCACTGCACGTCCCCAGGTATGTCGTAGCATACCCGCCTTGGTTGGCTTCGACTTCTTTAATATCGAAACTGGAGCCCACAGGAAGCGTCAGCGTCTTCTCGCCATCCGGGTTTGTGGTAGTGACGAAATGTTGGGCCGCACCACCATTATTCGTAAAAGTGAAATCGCTCGCCGCCGTCTTGGTGCCGCCGTTGTCGTTGACGACATCTTTGACGACCTTGACGGTACCGTTTTTGCGGGCATTCGTGAACGTACAGGTCCAATTTTCGCCGGGCTTGACCGTCACGGCTGTTGTCGTACCATTGTCGCCGGCGCCTCTCATGCCGGTAGTACATGCCCACTCGCTAGTGTACTCGCTAAGGCTCGTACCAGTCCCCGCAGCTTCCGCGATACTATACGTGCCTGCCTCGACCTTGATCGCTCCGGTGGTACCTTCGTCACCGACGTTCGTCGCTTTGGTTTGGCCGCCTATGAGCAAGTTGAATTTGCCTACATCATTTGCCGGTTCGATTTGCTTGACAACGGTGATCGTACCGTATGCCTTGTTCGTGAAGTTGTTGTTGGCCGAAGTGCCGCCGACCGAACTGATGACGACCGGATTGGCGACACCGGTAATCTGCTCCCACCCACTCAGGCCCGGGATTACCTCTTTGACATAGTAGCCCACACTGGCACTCAGACCGGTAAAGCTGTAATTGCCGTCGGTATCAGTTGTAGTGCTCGTCTCACCCTGATCAAGCAAACCATTCTGGTTCTGATCGAGGAAAATTGTCCAGCCCGCGGCCGGATTCGTGCCGGCAGTCACCCATGACAAATCAGTGTTGCCGACAATCTTTTTACCGCTCAAGCTCGCCGGCAAGTCGGTGTTCGTGATGGAACATGTCTTATTCTCTCCATTGGCGACGGCTACTACACCGTTCACCGCACAGTCGCCGGTCCAGCCCTGCGATGTGTAACCGCCCAGTGTCGATTCGCTCGCAGTATACGTACCTGCGCTCACCGTTACAGGAGTACCCCACGAAACACTGCCTATACTGCTCAGGCTCGGTATGAAATCAGAGGGCTGTTTTGTGCCGCCGTAGTGATTCACGACTGTTTTGTTGAGCGTTATTGTCGCGGGCTTATCGTCGTTCGTAATTGTACAGGTTGCCGTAGAGCCGACTGTCAGGACGATACTCGTACAGTTGCTATAGGTGGTGGCGTAACTGCTATCTGAGTTCTCAACGACGCTATACGTGCCGGCGTTGAGCGCATGGCTATTACTGCCGTCGGCTTCGAAAGCCACGTTGCTAGCACTGTTTATTTTGTAACTGAAATCAGTGAATTTCTTATTGCCGCCGTTATCATTTTTGATGACTTTGTTGACGATAAGAGTAGCCGGCCGGTCATCATTCTTTATCGTACAAGTGATTGTCTGGTCTTTGAGGGGTGTCACCGTGCCACCGAGCGAAGCAGGACACCCCGCGCCGGTAATCGATACAAAGTTGTAGCCGGAAGCTCCCGCCTCATTGATAGCGACCGGTATTCCCGCTGGCAGTACAAGCGTCTGACCGCTCGTCACCGATGTACCGCCTATGGAGAGGCCGAAAGCGTTGACTCCAAGCGTTCCACCGTTATTATTGACGACTTCTTTGATTAATTTGACACTACCCGTATCGCGCTTGTTGATGAAGGTACAGCTTATGATATTGTTCGCGCTGACTTGGAGGCCGTTGACTGTCAGGCCACCACTCCATGTGCCGTTGTTTGTCGCTCCGCTACAACTCGCCTTCAAGAGAGTATAACCCGACTGCGCAGTTTCACTTACCGAGTAACCGCTGCCCGCCGTCACCTTCACCGCGGGCGTCAGGCCGTTCGCATCGGTTACGGTCGCATCGGGATTTGAGCCGCCGTTCACGTCAAATGTCCAACCAGCGGCCGGTGTCTGGTCGTTCGTCGTCGCAAGGTTGCCATCCGCATCGATAAGCTTTTTGGTCGTGATGGTACCGCCACATGTTTGGGTGGCAAATGTGGCAAGCTGCGTGCTGAGGGTACTAAAATCAGACGTAATCACATCTGAAGTCAACACGTTTCCGGTGTTCACACTCGTACCGGAGATAGCTTTGAGGTTGTCGACCGACAAATCATTACCGATGCCAAGGGCCAGCATGCGGATGCCGGCACCCTTGATGACATTCGCCTGGGAAATCGCGGCATCAACGTCCGCTTGGGATGTTGAACTGCCGCTGCCACCGCCTATGTGGTATGTCGGATTCCCGTCGGAGGCAAAGATGACAAGGTTTGGCTTGTCCGTACGAGGATCGAACGTGCTGTATGCTTTCAGCAGCCCATCTTCCCAGTTCGTACCGCCGCCACCCGTAAGCACCGAATCAATCGAGGTATTGACCGCATTCACATCGCTCGTAAATGACGATAACACCGCCGCCGAAGTGCCGAAACGCGTCACCGAGAACTGCGTCGGCGTACCGGACAGTGCATTGGTGAAGCCTTTGAGCGCTGTCTTCATACTCTGCATTTCGGTCGAATCGATGCTGTTAGAGTTATCGATAACGAGCGCTATATCGAGTCCGCAAGCCTGTGTCAAAACCGGATTAGCAACTGGTGCCACCGGAACGGTGTAGTACACCTTGACGCTCAAAACATCCACGGATGTCGTGGCACTGTCGCTACAATTGCCGTATGCCGGATCGTTGTCCTCTATTTTCAAAACGAAATTCGACGCCGTAAAATTCGACGCCGACCACGTGCGTCCCCATGTACTGCTGCTACCCCCAAAAGTATCGGTCGCATCATTGCTACCTAAATCCATATACTGGTAGTTCGTGTAGTTGCTGCCGCCATTCCACGACAACGCCACCCCCAGTCGGCAGCCATTGCTGTCGGTTGATTTTGCTTTGGCCGACACTTCTACGCCATTAATGACCGCGGCAGCATCGACAGCAGGAATCGTGAAGCTATACCCCTGCTCCTCGCCATCATTTTCGGAAATGTATGTGCTATCGTTTGCCTGCACGTTCGCGACCGTGTTTACGTCCCAGCCATTCGGACTGTGTGTCGCCGTCGGCGTGTTCCAGCCAGTGTCAAGTGCGCTCGCTTTCGCGGCGGGTATGAACGGAGCGACCATGCTTACTCCGTAGGATACGAGGAATAAAAACGCCCAGACGGCATGTTTCGTCCGGGCTGTCCATTTACGAACGCTGATTGATGTTGTCATGGCTGATACCTCTTTCGCCTCACCGGCTTGCGATAATAAACTCCACCTTTTGTTCAAAATGGCTTTTGTTTCACACTACCCCACCCAAACAATTTGTTTGTATCTCCGTAATACGCCTTTTTTGAGGCGTTGACTGTATGATTTTTTACAAAAAGTTTACGATACTGCCAATTTGTGCCCTGTTTGTGGTTTTCAGGGCGCTGGGAATCAGCTGAAGGAGCAGTGTCAGCCTTGGCGTCGCCCCGGCACATGAGCCCGGAGTGCGTTGAAGATTACGACGACGTCGACAATTTCCTGGACTGCCGCCCCGATGACCGGCTTGAATATGCCCGTGGCGAACACGAGCATCAGCACAACACTAAGACCGATGCCCACCAGGATGCTTTGGCGGGCAATCATGAATGTCCTCCGGGCGATCTTATGCACATCGGCGACCTTACTGAAATCATCTTTCATGATAACAACGTCGGCCGACTCGCTGGCCGCTGTCTGCTGGTACGCGTTCAGATCGTTCAGCGCTTT
>DAIPYY010000051.1:0-7018 GCA_036782475.1 Candidatus Saccharimonadota bacterium | reverse complement strand
CCTGTTGCCCCCCCAGCCCAGGAGGCCGCTGCTACCGCACCGGCAGTACCGGCGCCTGTTGCGCCTGACGTGGCTGCACCGGAGTCTGCTGCTCCAGCACCGGCGCCGGCGATTACGCCAGACCCCTCCCTCGGCCCGGCGACCGCTCAAACACTGGCGGCAGAGGAAGCCGCTATCCAGTCGCAGATCGATGCATTCGCCGCCGAACCTGCAGCCGAGGCTACCACGACCGAACCAAGCACCGCTACTCCGGCGGCTCCTGAGCCAACTCCGGTGGCAGAAACGACGTCCGCCACGGACAATGATGCCGTCCTCGATGATGCCATTCAGAAATTAACCGCCACCGATAGCGATGAGCCAGCCCCCGAACCACCGGCAGCAGAGTCCACCACGGCGACGGCACCGGCCCCCGAACCGGCAGTTGAGACCCCGCCGGAGGTTGCCAGCCACAAAGTGATCCAACCGCTCGGCCATGAAGAGGCATCAGCCCCGAATCTCGAAGCCCTACTGGCTGCCGAAGATGCCAAAGAAGCTTCAGACACCGACCCTACTCCTGTCGCCGTTCAAGCGGCCGCACCAGCCCCCGCGCCCGAAAAGCCTGCGATCGACCCCAACAGTATCGCGCTTTAGGTATCTCGAAGTGATACCATAGATTCATGAGAATCAATAAATACATTGCCGCTGCAAGCGACCTAAGCCGGCGCGCTGCCGACACCGCTATCGCCGAAGGCCGCGTTACCGTCAATGGCGACACGGCGGAGCAGGGCATGGAAGTGAGCCAGACCGACGTAGTGGCCCTGGATGGCCATGTTTTGGAGCCGGCAGTATCTATGACTACTATCATACTTAACAAGCCCGTAGGGTACGTATGCAGTCGTAACGGCCAAGGGAGCCGTACCATATACGACCTTTTGCCACCCGAGTACCGCCATCTCAACCCCGTCGGACGCCTCGACAAAGACAGCTCCGGGCTGCTCCTGCTTACCAATGACGGTGCACTCGCCGAGCAACTCACCCATCCGCGCTATGCCAAAACCAAGGTGTACGAAGTCGTGCTCAACCACCCTTTGTTGCCACTATCGAGGCAAATTATCAGCGACCACGGTGTAATACTTGAAGACGGACGCAGCCAGTTCGAACTGGAGCGCCTACGGGAAGGAGACGACACCGCCTGGCGTATCACCATGCACGAAGGCCGCAACCGCCAAATCCGCCGCACTTTCGCGGCTCTTGGTTTTACCGTCACCACGCTCCACCGTACCCACTTCGGCCCCTACGTCCTCAATGATCAGTCAGCCGGCACATTCGTTAGTATCGCACCATGACAGATATGGCGTCATGGTCGCTGAGACTCTCGGGCGGATGCAAGGTAAACTCGTTCATTTCTACGTTCCAGCCGAAGAAATGGTCGAGATCGGCATGGATCGGTCCGAAGTGCATCGTACCTCTTGCTTCCGGATCCGCATGTATAAAACCCTGTGACTGCAGATAAGTGATAGGGCCGCCCAGCGCCATTTGGCTCAATCTGTTTGCAAGACTGCCGAACCGTTCTGTGGCCGTCTGCTGCTCTCGCGGGTTTTTGTAAGGGAGTAGCCGGGTGAGAGGAACGGCCATGCCAAGCATCCTCGCGATACGCTGATTCGGCAGCATACTATTCAAATCACCACCGATAACTGCCTTTGCAACCCCGATCTCACCGAGATGACCGACCACCTCCTTCATTTGCCGTATGCGCTTCTTGTCGTGACCGCCTTTTGACGACTGGTCCCTGTCAAAACCATGCATGCCGACAAACCCCAGTTCGCCGTCAAGCGTCACTGCGCTCATGCAGGTGCGTCCCGCTGCCCGGAACCGCTCTGGCCGCTGAAATATGGCGCGGGAAGCAATCATATACAGGCCATGTCTGTCGAGCCGGTCGTCTTCATCATTGTATAGTGCGTGCGCGGTCCAATACCTGAGTCCATCCCGGAAAAAGAGATTGGTTGCCACATCCACGCTTTCCGGCGAAGGTGCCGCCTCACCAAAGACCGCGATAGCAGGCTTTATTTTGGCAACCACATTCGCGATGGCCGATGCGGTTTTCGGATCAGCCAATCCATCCCGCACATTCCACGCGAACGCCGTAAAACTTCGCTCGTTGCTCATGTCAGCCAAGATTAATCGTTAAAGGCATTGTTTCAGGCATGGCATACGACAATGGAAATGACATCTCTATATTAGCCGGGCGGCCGTCTCGTGGAATGCACGTCCGACTAATGAATCGATCAAGGCTGCAGGCAGTAGTATCATCGAGCGGATGAAGCGGGTTCGATGCTCCCGCAGCCATAGTATTGAGATGTGCCAAAAGATGCACCGGCCCGATCACGCGGTCATAAGAAAGCGTGAGCGCAGAGGGCTCATTCGCCGTACATGCCTCAGACCACTTTACCAGCAAGCCAAAAGGCAGACTATTCCGAGTAGCATCAGCATACCCAAAATCAATTGCCATCTCATCGTCTTCCAGCGCTTCGCTGGCAATCAGGGCGTCTCTCGCCGCACGGACATCCGGAAATCCACCAACGGGCGTCGACAGCACCAGGCCTCTGAGGGAATTAAGCACTACGAACTCTTCCGACGTACTTAGTTCCTCCTTGCCGGCCAACTGTATATCAGCCGCGAGGAGGGCCGAACCATCCGGATATTCTATACCCCTAAGAAGTACTGTCTCAGTCGGATACAGACCCCTCAAGTCCGTTCGCACAGGCCTCTCACGAGACTTCAGATATGCATATCCGAATTGTTCATTCCACGATTCGCTAATGGGCGGCGTGAGGGCTTCAAGGAGGGACGATTCGGCGGACGGGTACTGCAATATTCTTTTCATGTCATGCAGTGTATATTTTTGCGAAAGTATTGTAAAGAGATGTTAATGCTTACGCTATGGCTCTGGCGCAGACGCCGGAGCCGCCCTATTCAGAGCGTTTTGCAATGAATACAAGCTGAACTGCGGCAGCGTCACGAGAGGAAAATACAGCGCCGCGTACTCAGGTTTCCGATCGTCAGGGGCATCAGTTCCGACTGTTTCCAGCGCAAGGACCGCCGACGGAAGGCCATGCACAGCACAAGCCGCTTCCAGCTCTTTTATATCGCCCTCTTTGATATTTGGCAGCTTGTTATTTTCCCGGGCCCACAAAAGATATCCCTCACGGACAGCACTCACCCCGTGAAGGCCAACGGGCGAGACCACGAGATTCCACGCAAGTCTGCCGAGCCGTTGCGCATCCGGCTGGAGCCAGTCACACATCGACCCCGCTACGACCTCTGTCGTAGCTTCCATATCCGTCGATGGGAAGGAGGCGATAAGCGTACGCGTTATGAAATCCTGCTGGGTATAGTAATACCCTAGCACGCTCGGATCCCCAATCAGCTGGACGCGGGCAAACGGCATACCGGGCGTGCGGCCAGCGACCAGATCCTCCAGGACTTCGACAGCACCAGCCCGTGGCTCTTTGGCGGTCGACGTCACAAAATACATAATTTATTTTAAAAAAATTCATCACATTTGTCAATATCTAACAGAGGTGATATAATGGACGGGATATGAGCAAAAAACTGCCGATTGTGGCGATTGTCGGGCGTGCGAATGTGGGTAAAAGCAGCCTGTTTAATGCTATTCTGGAGCGCCGTGAGGCCATCGTCGCGGCAGAGGCGGGGACGACTCGTGACAGCGTCGTCGCGAAAGCCCGCTACAGTGGCCACGACTTCTGGCTGGTCGATACCGCCGGTATGAAAGCCGCGGAGGACGACTTCGAATTCACCATCCAGGAACAGATCGCCCAGGCGGTCGATAGTGCCGATATCATCTGGGTCGTCGTCGAAGCGAATGTGCCGATAAACGAAGAGGACCGCAAAGTCGCGAAAATCGCTCTCAAAAGCCGTAAGCCCGTCTACCTCGTCATCAACAAAGTCGACCGTGCCCGCGGCCACGACCTCGAAGGATTTGACCGGCTCGGCATCAAACCCATCTTCCCGACGTCGACCACACAGAACCGTGGCATCACGGAGCTGCTTGATTATCTGACCAGCAACATACCCGCCCTCACTGAAGAAGATGAGCCGGACCGCATCCGTGTCGCGCTCCTCGGTCGTCCAAATGTCGGCAAGAGCCGCTTGTTCAACACTCTCGCGCAAAAACAACAGGCCATCGTCGCCGACCGAGCCGGCACAACGCGCGATGTCAACCGCACCGTCGTCCGCTACCAGGGCAGAGAGATAGAGCTCATGGACACCGCCGGCATCCGCCGCAGCGGCAAGATCGGCAAGGGCATCGAGCATTTCAGCGTTATCCGCAGTCTCGCCGCCATCGAGCAAGCCGACGTCTGCTTGCTTCTGACCAATGTCAACGAGCTGGCGACCGCGCTTGACCAGAAAATCGCCGGTATGATCGAGGAAGCCGGCAAAGGCCTCGTCATCGTCGTCAGCAAATGGGACGCGGTGATGGGCAAAGACGCCTATACCCGCGACGCGCTCGCCCCGCAAATCCAGACAGCGTTTGATTTTGTTGCTTGGGCACCGCTCATCTTCACGAGCGCAGAGACCGGACAGAACGTTACGAAACTTTTCGACATTGCGCTCGATATCGTGAAAGCGCGTGAAAAACGCATCCCGACCCGCGAGCTAAACACCTGGCTGACAGAGATGATCCACCGCCATCCGCCGGCCGGACTCAAGAACCGCGCCCCCAAGCTCAACTACATGGTCCAAGAAGACGACAATCCCACACCGGCCTTCAAAATATTCGGCGCCCATACGGCATTTCTCCACTGGAGCTACAAACGCTACCTCGAGCGGGAACTACGCGAACGATACGGCTTCGAAGGCACCGCCGTGCAGCTATGGTTCATCGAAAAAAGCGGTCGGCACAAACATGGCAACAGCCCGACCTTGCCGGAACGTTCCGCGACCCAGCGCAAAATCATACGGAACAAGAGCAGGAAGAGTACACTATAGTATAGTCACAGGAAAATGAGGAGATACTATGGCTCTTTTCGTAAAACGCCCGGAACTCGGCAGTAGGCTCAGCTTTACCACGTACGGCATGAACAAGGCGATACTCATCGTCGGCCTCGGTAATATTGGTGACGAGTACGACGGTACCCGGCACAATATCGGCTTCGCCTGTGTCGACGAATTCGCACGGAAGAATGATTTCCCGGCGTGGGTAAACAAAACCGACCTCAAATGCCAGATCACCTCCGCACTCATCGGCGACACCAAAGTTTACCTCTGTAAACCTACTACGTTCATGAATCTCAGCGGCGAAGCTGTGCAAGCCATCTCACACTTCTACAAAATACCTCTCGAGCAAATCATCGTCGTCCACGATGAGCTCGATATCGACTTCGGCCAGGTACGCCTGCGCCGTGGCGGCAGCAGTGCAGGGCACAACGGCATCAAAAGCGTCAGCAAGCACATCGGAGAAGACTACGGCCGCATCCGCATCGGTGTCGGGCCGAAAACGCCTGAGCAAATCGACAGTGCTGACTTCGTCCTCGGTAAATTCAGCAAAAAAGAGGCAGAACATATTTCACAACTCAAGCGGGAAGTGAACGCCGCCCTCAGCGAGCTCGCCTACGGCTCCCCCCTCACCCCCGAAACCCGCACGTTTTTGTAAGCATCAGGAATAGGTGCTGAGTTACATCGGAACGGTAAAAGTCAGTAAGAGCTATAGGTAGTTTTTCTCGACGTGGGCTTGATTGATACCGTTCGTGAGGTTCGTGAAGCCCATTTGGCGCAAGTAATGCATGCTCGCATTGCTACGGGCGCCGCTGCGACAGTAGAGAATGATTTCCGTGTCTTTCGGTGTATTCTCAAGCAGTTTCGCGCCCGCCATCAGTGCGGCCGGCGGCAGATTCAGCGCGCCCTCCACGTGCCCCGTGGCGTATTCATACGGTTCCCTCACATCGATAATAATCCTACCGCTCATAACGTTTCCCTCGCTCATATTTCATTAATATACTTTGTATAGTACCATAGCAGTGCGTAGCAATAAAGCGTAAAATTACACTATATTCCATATGGAGGGAACAATGAAAAAAGTACTTATTGTCATCGGTATCATCGTCATAGCGGCAGGCGCATTCATTTTCCTCTCGCCAAAGACAGATGACAAGCCCGACAGTACGCCCTCAACCCGCTTCGCGGCCATCCAGAAAGATGTAAAAAGCGGTGCCTACCTCATCGATGTCCGCACGCCGGAAGAATATGCTGCCGGGCACTTCGTGAGTGCCATCAATTTCGATTCGACGAAAGTCGACGCAGGTCAGATGCCTGACATCGCCAAAGATGCGAAGATTTATCTGTATTGCCGCTCCGGCCGCAGGGCAGGCGAGGTCCTGACCGCCATGAAAAAAGCCGGCTTCACAGAGGTCAGCAGCCTCGGCGGCCTCACCGAGGTCCAATCCCTCGGGGGCACTCTCGTACAATAACGCTACGGCTTGATAGCGACGATCGAAGCGATAGACGAGACCGCGACCTTGGCGCCGAATTCCAATTCTTCGTATGGATCTTCTTTGAAATGGATGACATCCCAACCGCTTTCGTCATACGGCCGGCGAAGGGAACCGGGCGAGAGAGGTCGAGCCCCCGTTCCGGAGTCTAGCGAACCGACGTACGCACTCACGAGGTGAAATCCACCGGAAGCCGTGATGTTCATGAGTTTTTTCACGGTCGCCTGCCGTTTTGCCAGGGGCAGCAATTGCAGTGTCTCATTGCATACCACGCCGCCGAAAATTGTCCCCTCTCGGAATCGAAGCATATCGATATCTTCTTGATCATACCGGACAATTCCCTCGTCAAGATAGGTTTGGGGCGTTCGCCGCATCGCTTCGCGGATCATCTCGCTGTCAGTATCTATGCCGATGACACGAAAGCCTAAAGATGCCAAATAACATGCATGTCGTCCCTCACCGCAACCGGCGTCCAGCACAAGATGTCTGGTAGGTAACAGATCGGGCAGCTGCTTATAAAAATTCGATAC
>DAIPYY010000050.1:0-7073 GCA_036782475.1 Candidatus Saccharimonadota bacterium | reverse complement strand
GGCGCGCATCAGCGTCTCGATCGATTTGCTCATAAACAGCTAAGTGAATTGCTCACCTCTACAGAACTGGCCGTATTTCCTTCGCCGAAACAACTGCTGGAGTTCGAGGGCATCAACGGTCCGGACGGCATCAAGATCAAGACGCCGGCGCAGGGCGAACCGTGGCACTACTATAATCCGCACGATAAAGACGACATGCAGATCATCGATGCGATGCGCATGAATTATAAAAACCTGGTGAACGCCCTGCGAAAAGGGAACGTTACGCGCGCGTCATTCGAGGCGGCGTGGCTGGCGCATGCTATCGTCGACGGCCTGACGCCGGCGCACCACTATCCCTACGAAGAAGAACTAGTCCGCCTGCGCGGTGGGGCCGGCATCGAAACGCGTACGAGCTACAAAGACAAATTGCTGATGCCCGGCGATACACTGACGGAGCGTATCAAGCACAACTGGGAGATGATGGGCGACAAAGGCCTGCTGTCGACCCATATGGCATTCGAGTTCGGCGTCGCGGTGTTGATCGTACCGATGCGCCGAGGTGCGCGGCAATCGCTGAATGCTGCCGAGCTGCAGCTCGCGCAGACGAAAGACGGCTACATCAAATTCTTCCAGAAAAAAGCAGTCGAAATCGCCGAACTGGAACTGTACCAGAAGTTTTATCAGGTCGGCTGGACGCCGAAAGTAGCGCGGTTGGTCCGGTCAAAAATGGTGCCGCTGATCGTCGATGCGGTTACGTTCGCGTGGTATGCAGCGATGAAAGAGGCGGGCAAGTGAGAATCATCGCAGGGCGGCTTGGTGGCCGTATCTTTGACAGTCCCAGTACTCACCGAACCCACCCTATGAGCGAGAAAGCTCGTGGGGCGATTTTTAACGCGCTCGGTGATATCACAGGTCTGCGGATACTTGATGCGTACGCCGGGAGCGGTGCACTTGCTATCGAGGCGGTAAGCAGGGGTGCGCGTAGCGTACTTGCTATTGATGTCGATGTTGAAGCAGTCAAAACTATAGCGCGCAATATCGCAGCGCTTGGCTTGGAAGAGCAGGTTACTGTCCGGCGCAAAAACATCAGTGGGTGGTCCCGCAATAATATTGATCAAAAATTCGATGTTGTCTTTGCCGACCCGCCTTATACCGATATCCGACCGGATGTTCTTAAGCGCCTGACCGTCCATGTGGCGGCGGATGGGATTTTCGTGCTGTCATGGCCGGGAAACGAAGCGGTCCGCGACTTTGCCGGTTTCACGGTTGCCGCTCATAAGCCGCTTGGTGATATCCAGCTCATTTTCTATCGACGCGGGCGTTGATTTCAGTTATGCTTATAATTGAGAAATGAAGCCGTTCCGCATACATTTTCTGGGTACCGCCAATACATTCCGCTGCCAACTAGCCGCGGCGTATTTTCGTTCGATAGCTCCAGCGGGCTACGAAATCCGTTCGAGCGGCATCCGGCCTGATGGCAGACATGTTGACGTGACGCGAAATGTTGCCAGCCGGCGGCAGCTTGCGTCGTACTTGTTTCCTGCTACCCCGGCTATCCAGGAACAGCTCGATACGGCCGATATCATCGTATGTATGAACAACGCAGTATATAACGAAGCATTATCGGCACTGCACGTCGACGCCCGCAAAACGATTGTCTGGGGCGTGGAAAGCCTGGACGAAGCAGCGATCAAGCATGGACTCCAGCGCCATCAAGCCGGTTTCGATGCCCTCGCCGAGCAGCTTTTCGAGCACCTCGCCCGCGACGCACAGGAGTTGCTTGCATATCTGACGAATGGCTCTTGGGTTGATATTGTAACACCGGACGATCAACCTACCGGCCTTCGTTTACCCATTTCATGGGCTGCGGACCGTGGCTACTGGCATAGGTCGGCTCACGTCGTATTGCTCACGCCGCAGAATGATTTCGTCATTGAAAAACGTAGCTCGACCATAACCCTCTACCCCAATGAAATCGACATTACGCTCGGTGGCCTGGTGGACGCGGGCGAGGAGCCGCTGAATGCGGCTCTACGCGAAACCAAAGAAGAACTGGGCATTGCGCTTGAGCGGAATCAAATCGCCGCACTCGAAGTAAAACGCGCGAATGTATATTATCCATCGCTACGCAAGCATGTCCGCACGATCAAACACGTGTACGTAGCAAAACTCCATGCCGATCAAATGCTCTTCAGCCCTCAGGCATCGGAGGTGGCAAGCGTGGGCATCATGACGCTGGCAGAAGTGCAGGAGCTGGTCCGTCGTTCGCGTCTCAAGCCGTTCGGGCAGCTCTCGCAAGCACAGTCGGCATATGATGACATCATCCGTCATATCGCGAAGAAGATAAAACGCCATAAAGCATCTGGTAAGCATCCCCGAAAAAGTGTAAAATAGCCACGTCCGGCAGTGTAGTTTGCCGCGTATTCCTGCGGATGTGGTGAAATGGTAGACACGCCAGTTTTAGGAGCTGGTGGGGCAACCCGTGGAGGTTCAAGTCCTCTCATCCGCACCATGAATACTTATTGCGCGACGTAATTACGTATCGGAATGACGATTGCGTATCCTATGATTATATGCTATAGTACAGTTTGATTAAGGAGCTACTATGTCAGCAGACAGAGAATTAATTGGAACTGGTGCTAGGTTCTCAGAAGTTTTAGAAACAAAAATTGAAGCAAATGAAGGTGTATTTGAAGATCCATATCCATTCTTGCGAACTGCTCTACGAGGGCTTGCTAAGAGACTTAGTCCTGAGGTTGTCCCTATGGGCTTTTTAATGGCGACAGAACTATATATTTATGATATTAATTCGGGTAAAGACGGGTTTACAGGTGAGCCAATGCCAGCAGATGTCGTTGGTATGCCCCCAATGATGAATGGAATAGTTCGACTAGTAGCATCTGACATTGCGCGCGAAGCGTTTGGCGAAGAATTTAGTGATGCCGTACTTAAAATACAGCAAGAAGTCGTTGCAAAATCTAACAGTCACGCTGAGTAACAACAGCTTAGATTCAAACGGCTTCTAGCGAGAGTAATAACAGGCTCTTATCAGAGCTGATACTGCAGTCTAAATAGTGAGGGGTTTCTAAGATGTAAAATCCAGTCTATAGCTGGACTACTTAGTAGCCAATAACTTATATTCCCTAAAGATTCAAGACACCTGTCATCAGGTGCACCATGATTCTATTTCATGGACTGTGCTACGCTTTTTGGGCGAGTCGCTTTGCTTTCTTGGCGTTTTCGGCTTTTCTCATCTCCAGGACGCTTGAAATAACTGCCGTTGCGATGAAAACCAGTCCGAGACTGCCGACCATCCACTCCGGCGGTTCGACGTGGTAGAGCTTTATGAGCATGACCATGCCGAGTGCGAGAATGGCCCAGTGCGCGCCATGCTCAAGATAGCGATATTTGCTGAGCACTCCTGCTCGCATTAGATAAACGGTGAGTGAGCGGACCCAGATAGCACCAGCACCAAGGCCGGCGATGATAAGCAGCACATCATTCGTAATGGCAAATGCACCGATAACACCGTCGAGCGAAAACGAAGCATCCAGGACTTCTAGATACATAAACGATCCGAATGCCGCCATGCCGACCAGCTCGGCGGCTTTCGACTGCCGCTTTTCGAAAAATGCGCCGAATATTTCAAGGCCCATATGCAGCATCGTCCCCAAGATAGAGGCGACGAGTACGGTCATTTTGTGCTTGTCATCGACGGTGAAATACAGCAGCATCGCCACGGCCAACATGACAAACGCCTTGAAATTCTCGTAGCTGCCGGCACGGGCGAGCCGCTTTTCGATACGCTGTAGCCAATGGATGTCTTTTTTGCGGTTCATGAAGTAACTGATACCAATCATGGTGAGGAATGTCCCGCCGAATGCGTCGATAGTCGGCGCCGCTTCATGAAGTGTCTCGCCGTACTCTTTCGGATGATGCAGCGCGAGATCGACGACTTCTTTAGCACCATTTCCCGAAGTAAGCATGACGATCAGGATAGGCAGCAGGAACCGGACCACAAATACGGCGATAAAAATACCAACCGTCAGGAACAGTGTCTGCCAGAACTTTGACATGCGGGCGAGCACACGGCTGTTGATGACGGCGTTATCGAAACTGAATGTCACTTCCAGGACGACGAGGATGGTGAAAAGCCAGAGGCCAAGCGCACCGTTATGGAAGATGACCCAAGCACCGAGGCCGAGAGTGATGAGTGTCGATACCAGAAATATGCGTAGCGGATGTGCGGAGTGGAATTTTTTCATACCCACCTACTATAGCAGATGAACATTACAGCGTGATATGATGAGAGGACAATAAGGAGGGGCAACATGATTTGGATTCTTTTGGGTATTTTCGTCATTATTCTGCTGACGGGTTTGTTCACCGTACGGCAGCAGACGGCGGCTATCGTTGAGCGGTTCGGCAAATTCAAAAAGATATCCTCCGCCGGGCTGAATTTCAAAGTCCCTCTCATCGATAAAATCGCCGGCCGGCTCAGTCTTCGCGTCCAGCAGCTCGACGTGCGTGTCGAGACCAAAACCAAAGACAATGTTTTCGTGTTCGTCGTCGTGAGCGTGCAGTACTATGTGCTGCCGGCGAAGGTCATCGACGCGTTCTATCGCCTGCAGAACCCGCAGGAACAGATTACGGCGTATGTGTTTGATACCGTTCGTGCCCGTGTGCCGAACGTCATGCTCGACCAACTTTTCGAGACTAAGGATGATATCGCAAATGCCGTGAAGGCTGAGCTAGACCAAGTCATGGATGACTTCGGCTATGGCATCGTCAAGGCGCTCGTGACCGATATCGATCCGGACGCCAAGGTCAAAGTCAGCATGAACGAGATAAACGCCGCCCAGCGTCTGCGTGAGGCCGCCATCCAACAGGCAGAGGCGGACAAAATCCGTGTCGTGAAAGCTGCCGAGGGCGAAGCCGAATCGAAAGCGCTCCAGGGACAGGGCATCGCGAACCAGCGCAAGGCTATCATCGAAGGATTGAAAGAATCCGTCGAAAATTTCAGCAGTGCCGTCGACGGCGTGAACAGCCAGGACGTCATGAACCTCGTCATGATGACACAGTATTTCGATACCCTCAAGGAACTGGGATTAAGCGGCAAAAACAGTACCATTCTCATCCCGCACAGCCCGAGCGGCATGGGCGACATCAGTGAGCAGATGCGCAACGCCATGATTACCGCCGAGCAAGTGGGCAAAGCCAGCAAAAAGACCCCCGCGGCGTAAGTAATCTGATCATCTTATATGATTATTCCGACTCTCAATCCCCTATTCTCATAAATGTGAGAGCTTAATCAGGCAATACTCTTTGAAGTGATGTAGCTCCTCTGTTATCTGACTGCTGCAGCGAATCCCAACGGTAGCATTATGTAGGAATGCATCAACAGGGGTAAAAAGCTTGACATTATTTGCAAAATAGTCATAATGCCAAAGTAAGAATAAGTACACCAAGAAGGAAGAAAAGGTATGTATACAATATTCGACAGGATTGCTGGTGCTGAGCCGGAAAGAATGCCACTGGAAGAAAGAAAGGCGATTGCCGCAAGGGCTGCGGCATACTGGGCTACTCAAAGAGAAGTTACCATGCCCACTACCCCCGCTGCCACTCAGGTGGAGTTCACTCTTGCTAGGACTTCGTTGGGCGGGCAGGTTGAACCCGTATACGTGACCGCATAACCCGCGCCAGCGGGAAAAGCTACGGGGTGCCTACTAGGCAATATCCCAGCCGTTGCCATGATTTTTATAGGAGGACGGTCGGATACTCCGCGACCTATCTCGATGAGTGCGCTATCCCCAAGCGGTTGGCTTATTTCACCCCCGAAGCCCTAGAGCGGTTACAGAAGATGGTACAATAGGAATCATATGGCACTTTCTACTTCAAGCTACAAGGGCGCACGGGATTTTTACCCCGATGACAAACGCCTGCAGAAATACATGTTCGGCAAAATGCGCGAGGTGTGTGAACGCTTCGGCTACGAAGAATACGACGCACCCATCCTGGAGCCAAGCGAGCTGTTCCTCGCCAAGGGCAACCAGGAAATCATCGACGAGCAAACTTACAGCTTTACTGACCGGGGCGGCCGTGCCGTCACCGTACGCACCGAGATGACGCCGAGCGTCAGCCGGATGGTCGCCGGCCGTCGTCAGGAGCTCGCCTATCCGCTCCGGTGGTATAGCATCCCCGAGATCTGGCGCTACGAGCGCATGCAGCGGGGTCGTCTTCGCCAGTTCTGGCAGCTGAACGTCGATATCTTCGGCGAGAGCGGTGTCGAAGCCGAGCATGAAGTCATCGTGCTGGCCGACGTGCTCATGAAGAGTTACGGCGCCCAGCCGGGCATGTACAGCATCCGGGTGAACAGCCGCATTCTTACCCGCTATCTTTTTAGCGAATATCTTGGCCTGAACGACACGCAGGAAGAAACGCTCATCCGTCTCATCGACCGCATGACCAAAATCGAACCCGGGGCTTTCTGGGCGCAGGCTGACGCCATCTTTTCGCCGTCGCAGCGCGAAGCCGGGGCGCTTGCAAGCTTGCAGCAGCTTCTCGCCGCCAAAAAGCTGAACGACCTGCCTGATACCGCGCGTGCCACGGTGGCAGTCCGCGAACTGATGCAGCTCAGCGACTTGCTTACCGCATCCGGCGTCACCAATGTCCAGTTCGACATCACGCTTATGCGCGGGTTTGATTACTATACCGGCATCGTGTTCGAAGTATTTGATGAAAATCCGGAAAATAACCGCGCGATGTTCGGCGGCGGCCGCTATGACGGCCTCGTCGGGATGTTCGGCGTCGAACCGGTGCCGACCGTCGGCTTCGGCATGGGCGATGTGACACTCCAGAACTTCCTCGAATCACATGGCTTGCTTCCCAGTCTTCCGACCGATACCGACCTCTATGCCGTCCTCATCGGCGATACTATCTATGCCGACAGCCTTCCTGCTATCGCCAAGCTTCGCGAGATGGGGGTGCGGGTCGCGGTGGATGCGACGGGGCGAAAGATAGAAAAACAGCTCAAAACCGCCACCAAGAAAGGCATCGAATACGTCATATTCATCGGTGAGTCAGAGGTGGCG
>DAIPYY010000049.1:3605-7122 GCA_036782475.1 Candidatus Saccharimonadota bacterium | reverse complement strand
CCTTCCCCCGGAAACAGCGATTGACCTCGGTGGTCTTGGCAAGGGGTGGTTACTTGATCGGCTCGCGCTGTTACTGGAACGCACCGGCTATCCCTACTACTTGATAGACGCAGGCGGAGATATCGTTATCTCTGCCGCCCAGCCTACCTCTCTCGAACTGCGGCACCCGTATGACGAGACTATCGCGATTGACAAAACGACACTCAAGCGGGGTTCACTTGCCATCAGTTCCACGACAAAACGGCGGTGGGTACATGGCGGCAAAACCTACCACCCTGTCATCGACCCTTTGACGAAGCGGCCGAGCGCCAACGGCGTCGTAGCGGTGTATGTCAAGGGACAGACGGGCCTGATTGCCGATACATTGGCTACGGTACTACTGCTCCGGCCCGATGCAAAAGAGCAGATTGAGAAGACGTTTGATATAAAGGCGCGTATCGTGCGCGAAGACCAGCTTTAGGCGCCTTCATCTCTCACGCTTCGTGGATGATCTGTCCCTAGGATCCTCTCGAGGACTAGTTCCCTAGTGCTGTCGATTGATTACTGCCGATGACATAGGTGGCGAAGACAGGTGCATGGTCGGAACCGTAGGTGCCATTCGAGATCGATGTCGTCTGGAATACGACATCGCTTCGGTTCCAGGCGTAGACGTAATCAATGATACGTCCGCCGGCGCCTACCCTCAGCGTACCGAGAATATCTGGCTGCAAGGCATCTTCGGACATATCCTCGTCGGATGCCGAAGCCACGACGTCTTCATCCGGGGCTGTCCCCGTTACAGCATCGGTTTCCGGATATTTTGCAGTGCTCCAATTGCTCTCAAAGCCGAGCGGTGCGAGTGTCGATTTGGGGAAATAACTCACCGAGCCATTGTCATACCGGTAGTCGACATTCAAATCGCCGATCACGAATATCGGCAGGTTTTTGCTTTTCTGCAGCTTACTGATGAGCTTGCTGAGCTTAGCCATCTGGTTCTTGTACGCTTTGTCTATCTTTTTGTAGCCACGGGTTTTGCCCTGATACTCGGCCTTCGCATACGTATGAGTGTTGATGATGATAAAACTGCGGCCCGTCCTTTTGTCTTTCAGGATCGTCCATTCGGCATAACGTGCTTTGAAGCGAATCTTTTTCGTTATTTCCTGCTTGGGCGCCATTTTCTCGACATGCAATTTGTCAACCCGTTCGAACAGGTCGCGTTTCCATATGATCGGATAGCCGCCCCTCGGGTCGATGGTCTTTTTTGTGTTCTTGTTTTTGTACATGATGCCGTCATATGCACATTTCGCACAGATCAGCTTCTTCTGTATAGCACTTCTCTGAGCCGTTTTGTGGACCTCCTGCAGGCCGATGATATCCGCCGTCTGCATGAGAGCAGGCACCGTTTTGTCGAGCTTCGTTTTGTTGTCGACGAATGTATTCCAACTGGCGATGGTCACCGGCGCGCTCGACGCGCTGTAGGTTTCCGGCGTGGCCGCGAAGCTGCGGATAAGCAGATAGCTGCCGATGCCGCCGAAGATGATAAAACCGGCGAGCCATAGCCACTGCGGCTTCGGCAATCGGAGCGACCTGCCTCTATTAGAGACGCCCGTGCCTTTTACGACCTTTGTTGACGTAGGAGTTTTTTTCTGTGATTTCATATCCGGAGCATACTGATTATGCTATGTTCTGTCAATGATGAATACGTGAGGTATACTGAAATTATGCATTTTGTGGTGCGACCGGTCGAGGCGGCGGTAAAAGACGTGCTGGTAGGACTGCGGCACGCCTTGTCGGCAGGTCGTGTCACCTGGCTCGTCTCCGGTGGCTCGTGTATTGAGCCGCAAAGCCAAGTGTTGCGGGAATTGTCCGAAGCAAGTCTCGCCCGCCTGACAATCGTACTCGTAGATGAACGTTACTGCGAAAGCGGCCACGAAAACTCAAACTATGCCGCGCTGCAAGCTGCACGGTTCGTGAGGGCGGGCTTGCGATTCGAGGACATCCTTGCGGGCAACCCCTCGTTCGAGGCAGCCGCCCAGCGCCATAGCGCCGTCCTAAAGGAGGCGCTGCGTACAGCAGACACCTGTATTGCGACGCTTGGTATCGGCGCCGACGGCCATACGGCCGGCATCTTGCCCAAATCCCCTGCGGCAGAAGCGACAAACGCACTGGCACTGGGATACGATGCTCCCGATTTTTCACGCATTACCGCTACTTTCGCGGGACTGCTGGAGATTGATGTGGCATATGTTTTTGCGCACGGCCCAAAGAAAGAAAACGCCGTCAACCGGCTGAAAACACATCAGGAATCCCTGCGTGATTTACCCGCAAGCATCCTCTACGACATACCATCCGTGACAATTTATAATGATTATATCCAAGGAGAGGAACGGTCATGAAAATCGCTATCCATGGTCTCGGACGTATGGGGATGCAGATCGCGAGAAAGCTCGCAGAGGCAGGGCATGAGGTATATGCTCACAACCGTAGCCCGGAGCCGATAGGCGAAGCAGTTTCATACGGGTGCAAGCCAGCGCGTACGAAAGACGATGTCATCGCTGCATTCGGTGGTGAGGCTGCCATCGTCTGGGTAATGCTACCGGCTGAAATCAGCGATAGCGAGGTTGCCGCGTGGAGCGCGCTTCTCGCCCCTGAAAGTGTCATCATCAACGGTGCCAATGCCGACTTCCGCCGCACTATTCAACTGAACACGACCGTGTCCTCAGCAGGTAAAATCCTGGTCGATGTGGGCGTGAGCGGCGGAGTATGGGGCTATGAACGCGGCTTCCCGTTGATGATAGGCTGTGACGACGAAGCGGTCGTGGACAAACTGTCTCCAGTGTTTGACGACCTGGCGAGACCCGGAGGCGCATGGGGATATTTCGGCAAAAGCGGCAGCGGCAATTATGTCAAAATGGATCACAACGCCATCGAGTACGGCATGATGCAGGCCATGGCCGAAGGCTACCGGATGTTACACGAAAGCCCTTTGGGTGCGCTTGATATGGCAAAGGCGGGTGGCGTCTGGCAGCACCGCAGCGTCATCGAAAGCTGGCTCAATGATCTGACACGCCAAGCCGTCGCCGAAAATCCCGAGCTGGAGGGGGTGACAGGCTACGTCGCCGAGAGCGGTGAAGCCCGTTGGACGCTCGAGACTGCGGAAGAGCTCGGCATAGAACTCCCTGCAATCCAAGCGGCATTTGACGTGCGGCTCCGCTCCCAGGAAGGTCTCACGAATTTCGCGACGAAAATCGTCGCGGCCCAGCGGAATAAATTCGGCGGGCACAATCTGAACAGTGAAGGCAGGGCGTAAATTATGGACTACCGTAATACGCCGCTTCTCCTCATTATCTTCGGCATCACCGGTGATTTGGCGCACCGTAAAATACTGCCGGCACTCTATCGCCTGCTGGAGCGGGACGATTTGCCGAAGAAATTCGCGGTCATCGGCGTAACCAGGCAAGCGTACTCTACCGACATGCTGTACAGCGATTTCACCGAACGGTTTGACGGCAATGTTGACCCGGTTATATTGGACCGT
>DAIPYY010000049.1:0-3595 GCA_036782475.1 Candidatus Saccharimonadota bacterium | reverse complement strand
CAACATTAGATATGACCGACTCAGCCTCCTACGCCGATCTCAGGGACACCGTTAGCTCTGCGTCAGCCGCTCTCGGGGAACACACCAACCGTATATACTACCTCTCCATCCCCGCCCAGGCATTTTCCACGGTAATCACCCATCTCGGCTCGGCCGGACACAGTGAGCGATTTGCCAACGAATCTCTGCCGCCCCGCCTGCTTATCGAGAAGCCGTTCGGGTACGATACCGCCTCGGCCCAGCTCCTTGTGGACGCGGCGGCGAACTATTTTAGCGAATCGCAGCTGTACCGCATCGACCACTATCTCGCGAAAGAGACCGCTCAAAACATCCTCGTGTTCCGGTTTCACAACCCTTTGTTCCGGAGTATCTGGAATGCCAGGCACATCGACCGTATACACATTACGGCCTATGAGACGATCGGCATAGAAGGCCGCGGGCATTTCTATGAGCAGACTGGGGCGCTTCGAGACATCGTGCAAAGCCACCTGTTACAGTTGATGGCGCTTATTACCATGGAACAGCCTGCCAAACTTGACGGCGAAAACATCCGGCGCTCGAAGCGACGATTGTTGGAAAGTGTCTCGCCTATCGCTGCAGAAAACGTCGCCATGCGCGCCACCCGCGGACAATACGACAGCTACCGTGAAGAAGTCGACAATCCTTCGTCGGCCACAGAGACCTTTGCCCGCTTGCAGCTCGACATCGACAACGAGCAATGGCGCGGCACGATGATAGAGCTTGAGGCGGGCAAGGCGCTATCCAGCCGCGAAAGCTGCATCACCGTCCATTTTCGCAGTATGGACGACAACACCGACAGCAACACGCTTATCTTCCGGCTCCAGCCACAAGAAGGCATCACCTTGACGCTCGAAGCAAAAACACCCGGCCTTTCAAATGATACCCAGGGGGTCAATATGGCTTTCGACTATACCGAATCATTCGGCGAAGCACGTGCCGAAGCGTACGAGCGTGTCATCGTCGATGCCATAAGGGGTGACCAGTCATTATTTTTGTCGAGCGAAGAAGTGATGGCGTGCTGGAAAATAGTCGAAAATGTCCTGGAGGCATGGCAGCGTACCGGAGACGACATCATACTGTACGAACTGGGCGCCGACCCTTCCACTATCGGTCGTACGTAGCAGAGATAAAAATGTGAGAAATTTTACAATTTCATGCTTGTGCTTATGAGGTGACCGGGTCTATAATGATAGCCAAGAAATACCAATACACTTAAAAAGCTGGTAAGGGGATAGATGAAAGTACTCATGCTCGGTTGGGAGCTGCCACCGAATTATGTCGGTGGAATGGGAATAGTCTGTGATCAGTTGACGCGCCAATTAGCGCGTGACGGCATAGATATTGAGTTTATTCTGCCCTTTTATGCCGATTATTCACATGTCAAGCACATGAAGGTCCGGGCCGCACTCGACCAGGACGCATTGACACTTATGCAAAGCGGCGGCACGTATGATTCGATGTACTACACCGTCGTTACCGAAAAAACCGGTAAAAAAGTCATTCGGACGCTTATGGAGCAGGTGCACGCCTTTGCCGACAATGTCGGACGACTCGTCGAATACGGCGAATATGATGTCATCCACGTACATGACTGGCTGACGCTCAGAGCCGGCATCGTCGCGAAACAAAAAACCGGGCTACCGCTGTTCGTCCATATCCATGCGACCGAGCATGACCGCGCAGGGGGCAGCTACGGCAATCCGCTAGTACGCGAGATTGAATACATCGGCCTCCATATGGCCGACCATGTGTTCGTACTGAGCACCCAGCAAAAGCGCATCATCATGCAGCACTACGGCATACCGGAGAACAAGATCACTATCACCGAAAACTACATGGAAGTGCCCGACTATCTCCGCATCGAAGATCATGAAACCTTCCCCTACATCATGAAGATGAAAGAGATGGGCTATAAAGTAGTGACGAACGCCGGCCGCATGACGATCCAAAAAGGATTGGTGCATTTGCTTGAAGCTGCCCGGAAAGTCGTCGATCATCATCCAAAGACGCTCTTCCTTCTCTGTGGCGGCGGTGAGCAGATTCCTGAGCTCCAAGAAAAAGCAGCCGCCCTCGGGCTTTCCGGGAACGTACTCTTCACCGGCCGTGTTGACGGCACCGGCAAACAGTGGCGCGATGCGTTCCGGGTCGCCGATCTTTTCGTTATGCCCTCAGTGTCAGAGCCGATGGGGTTGGCGCCTTACGAAGCAATCGCTTACGGCGCTCCCGTGCTTATCACGAAGCAGTCCGGCATCGCCGAGGTACTCAAAAACGCCCTCAAGGTAGACTACTGGGATATCGACGAAATGGCGAATAAGATTTGTGCCGTGCTCGATAACCCCACCCTTCACGATACATTGCTGAACAACGCCCAAAATGAGCACAACGAAAAATCATGGGCACCGATTTCAGAACGTATCCGCAACCGGTACTATGGGGTGCTCAACGCTCATGGCAGACAGGAGGTAGCCGTATGAACGACAAAAAACGGGCTATCGTCCTCTACCTTCACGTGCACCAACCCTACCGCGTGCGCCACTACACTATCTTTGATGCCGGCGCCAGGCACGATTACTTCGATGCTCCCGGGGGTTCAAGGGAGAATAACGCCGACATCGTCCGCAAGGTTGCCGAAAAATCATACCTGCCGACCAACGAGCGTTTGCTGCGCATGCTTCGTAACCATCCTGAGTTCAAGCTCTCGATGTCTATCACCGGTACGGCTCTCGACCAATTCGAACAGTACGCGCCAGAAGTGCTTGAGAGCTTCCGGGAGGTTATTGCGACCGGCCGCGTCGAGATAGTCGCCGAAACGTATCACCATTCACTGGCATTTTTCTATGACCGCGAAGAATTCGAAAACCAGGTAAGAATGCACCGCGAAAAGATCGAACGGCTTTTCGGCGTCACCCCCACGGCTTTTCGCAACACCGAGCTCAGCTATAACAACGACCTCGCCTACTGGGCTGATAAAGCCGGGTACAAAACTATCCTCTGTGAGGGCTGGGACGCCGTCATGGGATGGCGAAGCCCGAACTTCGTATATAAGCCGGCCTACACCGAGAACATCAAGGCGCTCACCAAAAATTACAAACTGAGCGATGACATTGCATTCCGTTTCAGCAACCGGAATTGGGAAGAATACCCTCTGACAACGGAAAAATTCATGGACTGGGCAAACGCGGCCTGGGATCAACCCCTGCTCAACTTGTTCATGGACTACGAAACATTCGGCGAGCATCAGTGGGCGGACAGCGGCATCTTTGACTTCCTCGAGCATTTGCCAACCGCATGGCTGCGCAACCCGGAACACACCTTTATGACGGTCACAGAAGCGGCTGAAAGCTTCGATGCGGTCGATACTATTGACTGCCCGCAGACAATCACCTGGGCGGATACCGAGCGCGATTTGACGGCATGGCTGGGCAATAAGATGCAGCAAGGCGCCATCGCCTCCCTCTATGGACTCCGTGACCAGATCCTCGACAGCGGCGACCTGACCCTTATCGAAGATTGGCGCAAGCTTCAGACATCCGACCACTTCTACTATATGTGCACCAAATGGTTCAACGACGGG
>DAIPYY010000048.1:0-7241 GCA_036782475.1 Candidatus Saccharimonadota bacterium | reverse complement strand
CACGGCTGCGTCATGTCGGCCAGGCATTTTCCATAAAGCTTCTCCTGCGGACCCTCTTTGCCCCGTGGCGGCGCATTAGCATGTCCGGACGAAGTCTCGACGGCAAAATTCAAGCCGCCATAAGCAACGGCGTCGGCCGGCTCGTCGGCTTTACCGTACGGCTGGCTGTGCTATTGACCGCTGCGGTCGTGTCTACCGTATTTATCATTTTCGGGGTATGCAGTATCGTTCTGTGGCCGCTCATACCACCCGCCGCGATCATAGCCGGCATAGGAGGCGTCCTCAGATGAATGTCGACGAGCCGATGTTACCGCCCCCAAGCGCCGAGAAGACACCGCAAAAGCCAGCCGCACTCATCGATTTGCACGGAATCCGAGCCCGTCAGGCGAAACTCGGCAAATCCATTGGCAAATCAGGCTATATATTTTTGATCGCCTTCGGCGCCACCTGTTTCGGCGCGGCCGCCGCCAGTTATATAGTGGATCTACCCCACATACCCGGGCTGGTACTCATGGCAGCTTTCATCGCTATCATGATAGCGGTCTGGTGGAAGCGTGAGCTGTCACCATTGCCTGCGACCAGGGACGACGGCCTCACTGAAAGGCTGTCCGCTGATATTCTTGCGGCGTTGCCCCGGCATAGTGAACTCACTCCCCTCGTTATATGGAAGGCCGTTCAGTCACACTGGCAAAGCCGGTTTTTGCTCAACCATCTCTTCGTGCCCAGCGAAATCCTGGCGCAAACACTCAGTGCCGATCCGGCTGATGCGGCAGCCGTGTGGGAAACCGCGAGAGCGTATGCCGATGCCGCCGACAGCGATGCAATTACTGCCGGTCACCTCGCAGGAGCCCTCATGAAGAGTTCACCCACTTTTGTAGAACTTTTAAAGCATGCAAAGCTGTCAGCGGAAGATATCGATACCGTTACGGCATGGCTGTCACGCGGCATCGCCCTCGTCGAACAGCGTCCCAGGTCATTCAGCGGCATCGGGCGTGACTGGGCCAACGGATACACCCCGGGGCTTGATCGCTTCGGCTACAACATCACCGAGGGTGTCATGCGAAGCGGCGGGCACTATGAGTGGCTCGCTCACTCGTCACATGTCACCAGTATGCGTACCATCATGCAGCAAGGGCCAAGTGCCATTGCTCTCATCGGCGAGCCTGGCGTCGGTAAGACCAGCCATGCATACGCCCTCGCCGAACTTCTTGCCACGGAAGCTGACGATCGCGCTCTCGAGAACAACTATCTTATCAGTCTGAGCGCTTCGATGATTATCAGCAGCGCCACCCGCCCCGGAGAGCTTGAATACATTATGAGTTCACTCCTGGACGAAACCGCCCATGCCGGCAATGTCATGCTGTTCTTCGACGACGCTGAGCTGTTTTTCTCGAGCGGCGTGGGAGCGGTTGATCTGAGCAAGCTGCTTCTGCCGGTCGTACAGGCTAAAAGCATTCATCTCATCTTTGCCTTTACGCCACATTCATGGCAGACGCTCAAAAGTACCAATACCTCGCTCGCCAGTCTCATGACGCCGGTAGCACTGACCGAGCCGCCGGAGACTGATGTCATGCGCGTCCTCGAAGATACCGCCCTCGGCCTGGAAGGCAAGCACCGTGTCCTCATCACCTATGACGCGCTCAAAGAAGCGTACCGTCTGAGCGGACGCTACGAGCAGGAGGTCTCATACCCCGGCAAAGCGATTAATCTACTGGAGCAAGCCGTTACTCATGCCGAAGACGGGATCGTCAGGGAGCTCGCTGTTCAGCGCGCCATCGAACAGAGCCGCGGCGTCAAGGTCGCCGCTGCCACCGCCGCAGAATCCGACACGCTACTCAATCTCGAAAATAAAATTCACGAGCGTATGATTAACCAGACGCACGCCGTCGGCGTGGTCGCGAGCGCCCTTCGACGTGCCCGTGCCGGTGTGGCGAATCCCAAAAGGCCTATCGGTAGCTTCCTCTTCCTGGGCCCGACCGGTGTTGGCAAAACCGAGCTCGCCAAGGCAATCTCGGCCGTGTATTTCGGCGCCGAAGCAAGCATGACCCGTCTCGATATGAGCGAATACCAGCAGCCCGACGACGTCAAACGTCTTCTCAGTGACGGGAAGGAAGAGACCAAAAGCCTCATCATGTCGGTCCGCCAACAGCAGTTCGGCGTAGTACTGCTTGACGAAATAGAAAAGGCACACCCAAACATATTGAACTTATTGCTCCAGCTGCTTGACGAAGGCCAGCTAACTGATACGAACGGCCGGATGGCAAGCTTCAAAGATTGCATCATCATCTGTACATCGAATGCCGGTGCAGATACCATCCGCGAGCGTGTCGGGGCAGGCGAGTCGCTGGAAAGCTTCGAGGACGAGTTCACCGATCAACTCATCAAAAGCGGTCAGTTCAAACCCGAGCTGCTCAATCGCTTCGATGAGATGGTACTGTTCCGTCCATTGACGCCTGAAGAGCTCCTGCAGGTCGTTACCCTCATGATGAAAGAGGTAAATGTGACACTCGCGCCGCAAAACATTTCAGTAGCGCTTACTGATGCGGCTGCAGGCAAGATCGTCGAAGCCGGCTACGACCCCCGCCTCGGCGCCCGTCCCATGCGTCGCACGCTCCAGCGCGCCGTCGAGGATGTCATCGCCCAGAAGATACTGAAAGGCGATCTCCACCCCGGCGACCACGCCACTCTCGACACCTCTGATCTAGCTCTATAAGGAAAGGCAAATCATACATCAAAATCTCTCAGCCTGCAGTGAGGGCTCTCCTTCGAAGCAACGAGAGGTATGGTCGCTGAAAGTCCGAGGCTCACGTCGCGACTGATTTCAGACAGGACTGATGGCTGCTTGCGTGACGAGAATGTTTGAGCCGAAGGTGAGTTTCGCAGGAACCAAACAGACAGCATCCTGTCTGAAGTAAGCCGGTCGCGTGTGCTTGCCTCGGTGATTTTTGCTTCTTTTCATCATGGAAAAGAAGCCGCCTGCCGGAGCGGAACCCGGCGAAAGAAAAAAGGAAGGAAGAGGTGTCGCCTGACGGCGATATTATTTGACTGGATTCCCGCCTTCGCGGGAATGACAACGAGATTGTGAAAGTGAGGAGGAAAGATGTGAATCTAGCTGATTTTCGTGCCCACCGCCTCGCCGGCCGCCGCCCGGGCAATATTCCCGTCACTGAGCAAATCACAAATAATAACCGCTTTGCCGCGCTCCGCCGCCAGCCCCACGGCCGCCTTGTCCATTACGGAGATTTCCGGCCGTGCCAGCACGTCGTCGTACGAAATCGCATCATATTTGTGCGCATCTTCAAACTTCGTGGGATCTTTGTCATACACGCCGTCGACTTTCGTTGTCTTGATGATGACATCGCAATCAAGTTCCAGTGCCAGATTCACCGCCGCAGTATCTGTCGTCAAAAACGGCCGGCCGATACCGCCGCCGACGATAACGACGCGTCCTTTCGAAAGGTGGCTGAGCGCGCGCCGGAAGGTGTATTGATCAATAAATTGATTCACCTCGATACTACTAAGCGGCCTAGTCTCCAACCCTTGGTCATTAAACACATCAGAGAGAGTCAGCGCATTTATTAGTGTACTGAGCATGCCGACGTTATCGGCCGTGACCGGCGCGACACCGTTGCCGACGATTTGTGCCCCGCGCACGTAATTGCCGCCGCCGACCATGATGGCTACCTGCGTGCCCGCCTCGACCGCTGGTTTTATCTGGTGCGCGATCCACCGCGCCCGTTCAACATCAAAACCACCAGTATACTGACCCTGGAGCTGCTCCCCAGAAAGCTTGAGTAGAATCCGTTTGTACATACCCCTAGTGTATCATGACCGGTTACTGGTCGGTTTCGGTGAGCGTGATCCAGTAAGCGGTACCGTTCGTGGCAGTGCATTTTACCGGTTCATAGACACCGGCAAGCGTACAGCCGTCGAAAGAGACTGTTTCGGTGTCAGATATTTTGGAGGTGTTGATGACATATGCCGTCTTGTTGAGCACAAATGACCGCGCGGAAACTTCTTTCGTCACCGGCACTGAAGCGATGAAAATCTCATCCTCCGACGCGCCGTCCGCCACCCGCACCGTAGCAGTGACTTCCTGCGTGCCTCGCGCGCTGGCGTTTTTCGCAGCAAAGAATGACGCGACTCCCAGCACCACTCCGATAATGATGACAACTACGACTGCGGTGAATCCCGCCGTGTTTTTATGCGTAAACGTTTTCATGCTTCTAGTATACTATGCATATGAAGTTATACAGCTGGAATGTGAACGGACTGCGCGCCGTTTTGAACAAAGGGTTGTCTCAGAAATTCATAGAAGAGCATGACCCCGACATCCTATGCCTGCAAGAGACCAAGGCCGAGCGCGGCCAGGTAGAGCTCGATTTGCCGCAGTACCATGAACACTTTTTTAGCGCAGTCCGCAAGGGCTATAGCGGCACGGCGATCTTTAGCAAAGAGCCGGCCATACGCTACGTCGATGGGTTCCCCCAGGATATTATCGAACAGTTCGGCGTCACCGGGGACACCTACGGCGACCCAAATGCTGAGGGCAGGGTAATCGCCGCGGAATTCGCAGATTTCTGGGTTGTCACCGTCTATACACCCAACAGCAAAGGCGATCTTTCGCGCCTCTCGCTCCGCGAGCAGCACTGGGACCCCGCCTTCCTCGCCTATATGCAGCAGCTCGAACAGGCTAAACCGGTTCTTTTCTGCGGTGATCTCAACGTCGCGCATGAGGAAATCGACCTTGCCAATCCCGCCCCGAACGTCGGCAAACACGGTTTCACCGATGAGGAAAGGGCAGGGTTCCAGGCGTTCGTCGATGCGGGCTTCATCGATACCTTCCGCACCGCCTATCCGGATAAAAAAGATGCCTACACCTGGTGGACCCACTGGGCAAACGCCCGTGCCCGGAACGTCGGTTGGCGCATCGACTACTGGCTGGCCAGCAAAGACATCGCAAACCAGGTCAAAAACCCCAAAATCCACCCCGACGTCCTCGGCTCCGACCACTGTCCGGTCAGTATCGAGCTCTAACTATACCGTCACGTTAGCCAGGAAAGACTACTGCGCGGAAGTGATCCTGCTGAGGGTAGTTTGCCCACTGTAGCGGCCTCATGGCCTCCTCGAGAGATTCGCTGCGGCTTATCGCCTGGGGTACCAATGAGTGAAAACTCCCTTGCCGCGCTGCCGATACCTGAAAAGGACCGCCGACATCCCACCTGTCTCGGCCAAGCCCCGGACGCATCCCGTGCGCGACGCTGGTGTCGTTATTGCTGAGGAAAATCACCAGGTTCCCCATGCGGTGATACTGTTTGAGTAACGCCTTGAGATTGTCTTCACCGGTAATGTCGAGAGGTTGTCCCTCTCCATTTTCCGCCTTCGGAAACACACTCCTGCCAAGCAGCCTATACGCCTCGTCTGCCGCCGGATTGCCCGGTGTAAGCGTATGAAGGTTACCAAATGCCTCATATACATCCCTGGGAACATCGGTCGGCGTGAAGACATCGACCGTAAAAGGCATACTCACTGGGCCGCGCAGCGCATTCAAACCGTTGCTGACGCCTAGTTCTTGGATGTATGAGAAGGCATTTCTCTGTGACATTTGGGGTAACTTCCTATCCTCTTTCTTAATCTATCTTTCTATAATAGCACTTTTTCATATTTTGTCAACAGTTTTATGTCACTTCAGTCTGATATAGTAGGGTTATGAAACAACCTACCATCGTCCTTTGTTCAAGCGCCGCATTCTATAAACATGTCAATGAAATCGCAGCGGAGCTCGAAGCGGCAGGACTGACGACTGTCGTTCCAAAAACAGCCCGGCGTATGGCCGAGACCGGAGATTATGACGTCAGCCATTACAAAACATGGTTCGGGAATGCCGATGATTACTCTTTAAAAGCAGATTACATGCGCAGCCATTTCGACGAAATCACCGCGGGCGACATCGTGCTCGTCGTGAACGATGAGAAGCACGGCAAACTAAACTACATCGGTGCGAACGTCCTGCTCGAGATGAGCCTCGCCTGGTATCAGGACAAGCCGGTGTACATTCTGAATGATTTGCCCGAAGACTCACCGTTCGAAGAAGAAATCAAAGGCTTCAACCCCATCGCCCTCCACGGCGACCTCAGTTCTCTCACAAAAAAAGCATCGGGTAAGAAATAACAACCATCGCCGCAGGCGATACCACCAAGGCGGCCATGTGCAGGTGCCTGGCTTTTCTGGTTCTCTTTTGGGCATATAAAAGAGAACCCGCCGTACGGGCGCGGAAGCCCGTGGAAATAAGCGGAGGAGTATACTGTACCCCATGACACTCGACGACTACCAAACCCAAGCAAAAACCACCGACCTCTCGCATCCCGACCCTCTCATGGGCACTACCATTAGCGCTCTCGGTCTCGCCGGCGAAGCGGGCGAAGTCGCCGACAAATGGAAGAAAATCCTCGCCTATAAAGACGGCAAACTGACCAAAGAAGATCTGGAGGAAATCGCCAAAGAGCTCGGCGACGTCCTATGGTATCTCGCCGTTTTCACGGACAATCTCGGCCTCAAGCTTGACGATATTGCCGCGGGCAATCTCAAGAAACTCGCCGACCGCCACCGGCGGGGCACCTTGAAAGGCGAGGGAGACAATCGATGACCGAAGACCAGTACACGAACGAAACGTTCATGTTTCCCGTCGGCCATGACCATGAACTGTGGGTACACGATTGGGGCAATAAAGATGCCCAGACGCCGATATTTTTCCTGCACGGCGGCCCCGGCGGCCAGTGCAAAGACAGGCATAAATTTCCATTCAATCCTAAGACCCAGCGCGTCATCTTCCACGACCAGCGCGGCTCCGGCCAGAGCCTGCCCGTAGGCGAGCTGCAACACAATACCACCCAGGAGCTCACGAGCGATATTACGCGAGTCGCCGACCGACTCGGTATCAAAAAGTTCATTATCACCGGAGCTTCATGGGGCAGCACGCTCGCCCTTTACTACGCCGTCATCAACCCGGAGCGGGTGAGCGCGGTCGTCGTCGGCGGTATCTGGCTCGCGACCAAAGCAGAGAATGCTTACATGAACGGCGGGGGCTGGCGCACGCATTTTCCCGATATCTGGAAGTGGTACACCTCGACCGTACCGGCAGAACACCAAAGCGACCCGAGCGCGTACCATTTCACGCAGGCACTCGGCAATGATCCGTCCAAAGCCGCCGAGTCGGCACGAATTTTTGGCGACATGGAAGC
>DAIPYY010000047.1:0-7370 GCA_036782475.1 Candidatus Saccharimonadota bacterium | reverse complement strand
TCATCTACGAAGACCGCACCATGGACTTCCGTGTTGTCGGCGAGCCGACAGATGACCGCATCCGTGCTGAGCTCGGCATCCAGAAAGGCTCAGGCCGTCCGAATAGCGAGAAAATCACGAAGAAACTGACCCAGGCACAGCTGACCAAGATCGCCCAGGAAAAAGCCGCCGACATGAACGCGGACGACATCGAAGCGGTCAAGAAAATGGTTGCCGGCACCGCCCGTAGCATGGGCGTCGAAGTAGAGGCCTAGGAGCGACGTTATGCAAATATTCGAAAGGCAAGGAGACCAGGCTACGGACGATGGCGTATATGCACGTACCGGAGAAAGAGCCGCTCAGCCCATGTATGACATTGAAACGATCGTGAGTGCGAGCGGCAGAACTGCGGTGAGTACTATGCGGGAAGATATTCCCGGCAACCTGAAGGTTGCCTCGCCCTATTTCGACGGGCTTGACTATATGGCATTTCAGCCGGCAGGCAGCCCCGACGATAAAGCGTGGATAGATTTTTGATTATTTAATTGTGGGACCCTCCTTTGCCAAGGCTACGGAGGGGTTCGTACCACGAAAGGAGTTATACCACTATGGCAAAAACGAAAGCAGAGCTGCTCAGTGAAGCAGAAGCACTCGGACTCGAAATGAGTACCAAGAACACCGTGGCGGAAATTACCGCTGCGATCGAGGGCGCTAGCAAACCGGAAGCCGCAGAAGAAGCACCGGCCAAAGAAGCAAAAGTAGCGAAAGCCGGCAAACGCAGTGCCAAAGGTCTCGAAGAAGCTGAAGCGAAAGCAGAGAAAATCGAGCACCAGCACCGCCGTGACGAAGAAAAAGCCGAAGAGGCTGAGAAGCCGAAGCAGCCGGTCAAACCGACCCGCAGCCGCCTCGAGCGCCGCAGCAAAAACTTCCGCAAAGGTGCAGAGCTAGTCGAAAAAGGCAAGGTCTACAGCCTCAAGGAAGCGCTTGGGCTCGCCCCCAAGACCAGCAGCGTGAAGTTCGACGCCAGCGTCGAGTTGCACGTCAACCTGGGCGTCGATCCGCGCCAGGCCGACCAGAACATCCGCGCCAGCCTCGTGCTGCCAGCCGGCACCGGCAAAACCGTCCGTGTCGCCGTTTTCGCCGATGACAAGGTAAATGGTGCCGACCTTAGTGGTATCGAAGCCATTACCGCCGACCTCGAAAAGGGCTCCGTGAATTTCGATACCCTCATCGCCACGCCGGCTAACATGCCGAAACTCGGCAAATACGCCCGGCTCCTCGGCCCACGCGGCCTCATGCCGAACCCCAAGAGTGGGACTGTCACAACTGACCTCCAGAAAGCCATTGACGAAGCAAAAGCCGGCCGTGTCGAATACCGTGTCGATAGCACCGGCATCGTCCATGTCGCCGTCGGCAAAGTCAGCTTCGGCGCCGATAAGCTCATGCAAAACGCGGAAGCAGTCATGAGCAGCATCAAAAGCGCGAAGCCGAATACCATCAAAGGCACGTACATCAAAGCGGTGCACGTCGCAACGACGATGGGCCCAAGCATCACCGTCAACCCGAACGAGTAGAATTATTCTCGTTCCCGAAAAAGACCGCTTCTACGAGCGGTCTTTTTATATAGCCGTCTTATAGTTTTGTGATACTATCAAAATAGTTGAGTAAAAGGAGATTGGTATGGCGACAAACAGTTCAGGTTGCGCGGAATTCTGCGCTGGATGCAAGGAAGCCGGATCGTTTCTGGGTCCTATAGAAAACAACACAAAAGCCACAGTAGAATTTGAGAATCATAAGGGCGGCAATGCTATCGCAAATGGCTACATAACTCTTATAGATGAAGACGGTGGAGAAACGCATAGCATTGATACCAGGATTACAGCGAGCTATGATGCGCCGGACGAGCGGCTTGAGCCACTCAAAGCAGCTATCTTAGAGAGGAAAGATATCATCCGCAAACGTGTTGCGCGCTGTACTGGCATGCGCGCTGCTATTGGCTGTCCTGCACTCGCAGAAGACGTCCTGGCATCTCATTTCAAAGACGTTCAACGCCTCGAGACAGACTAAGTACCATTTCCCATTGTAAAATTTGCGTTAATGCTTGCTAGTTTGTCAAGTATCACCGTAGAATAGAGGAAAGCAGAGCATACGGCGTGGGGGCGATGCCTAACAGGAGAGGGAGTTATCGTTCAATATGGGCGTATACAGTAATACACAAATCACTCAGGCCATCGCAGACGACCATATCGTCTGCCATCCATTTATTCCCGAACACGTCAGTCACGCCAGCCTCGACGTGACACTCGGCTATTACTACTACCGCATTGAGCCAGCCAACGAACGCACTATCTATAACCCCTTTGACCGCGAGGACGTCGAGCGTTACTTCGACGGTCCGTACAAAGCCATGCCGCACGGCGAATGGGCGAGCCTGAACGGCTTCAAGCCTATCGTTGGTATTCCGCTCGATCATCCCGTCATTGCACTCAAACCGGGTGAGCGCATCCTGGCGCACACCCATGAGTTTTTCGGCATCAAGCCGCCGGGAGCCTGCGAAGTCAAAAGCCGGAGTTCCTGGGGCCGCAACGGTGTCGCCGTCTGTTTTGACGCCGGCTGGATCGATCCGGGGTACATCAACCGCCTGACGCTCGAAATCTACAACCTTAACGAGCGTGAAACCGTCGTACTCCCCGTCGGAGAGCGCATCGCCCAGATCGTCTTTCACGAGACGGGCAAGGTCGAGGGCAACTACGGGGCCGGCCGAGACAATGGCTTTAGCGGTAAATACCAGCAGGGAACCGACCTCGATATGATCATCAAGACTTGGGCGCCCAGTATGATGCTGCCGCAAGCCTGGCGCGACAAACGTATGCTTCCACAAAAGATTGAAGGCCTGAACTATGACTAATGGCAAATACATCGTCATCGAAGGTGCGCAGGGTGTCGGCAAAACCACTATGGTGCAAAAAGTCGCCGAGGCACTCCACGCCGCCGGTTTGCCGGTCAAAATCATGCGCGAACCCGACAGCCAGAACGACCTGACCGCCCGTGCCATCCGTCACCTTACCCAGAGCCCCCTCTATCCTATGAACACCAAGACGGAAGTGTTGCTCTATAACGCCGCTCGCAGCCAGTCGCTCGAAGTCATCAGACAAATGACCGAAAACGGCGTGACGTGCTTGGTTGACCGAAGTTACCTGACCACGCTCGCCATCCAGTATTACGGCCGCGGTGACATCCGCGATTACGGCAAGATCAACGAGATCATCGATTTCGCCGTCGGCGATATGCAGCCCGACCTGATGCTCGTCATGGATGCACCGGTAGCGGTGCTCAAAGAGCGCACCTCACCGCGCTACAATGCCGAGCGCTTCGACAACCTCGACGAGGCATTCCTGGAGCGGGTACGTGCCGGCTACCTGTGGGAAGCACGTCAGCGCAACTTCCCGGTCGTCTATGCCACTGGCGCCGTCGACGAAGTATTCAAGGAAGTCTGGAAGCACGTCAGCGCCACGCTCGCCGTGCGCAACAAGAAAACCACCGCCTCCGCACCCACCTCAGTCGCCGCAGTCATCGCCGAGAAGTTCCAAAAGGCAGAATCACCCATGCACAGCATGGGCGCGAGCGAAGAGCGAGCGGGGGAAGGCGGGCTGGCACCGAGCAAAGCGATGGTGGCACCCGAGAAGGGGCCTGAAAGTCTGTCTAAAGAGAAATGGCTCGCCAAAGCAGAAGGTAAGCCGACCGCTATAACGGAGAGTGGTAAAAAACGCCTCGAAAGTATCGTCACCAATACCGAAAGTTCAGTCTACAGCTTCACCGACGGCATTGCGCCGATCACCGTCGCAGCCGCCATGGCACGCCTGAGCCGCCGCGGTGACGACATGCGCATCACGCTGCTCGACGAATTCATTGACAAGGATGACAAGGACGGTGACTTGCTTCGCCGCGTCATCACCGCATACGGCGACGACAGCGTCCAACAGCTCGTCGGACAGTACGTCGTCGTTGAGAACGCCAGTAATCTGCTCACCAAGAAGCTGGAATGGGGCCGGCTTGCCGCTTATCTTGAACAGTCGACGCGCTACATCTATTTCGACCAAAAAGACGCCGAAGGTCGCTACCGCTATTATGTACCAACCGAATTCGACGAAAAAGCGCGCGATGCCTACTGCCGCACCCTCGACAAAATCTTTGATATCTACTCCGAACTCGTCGCGAAGCTGACAAAACATGTCCGTACGTCGTCAAATACGCCGAAAGCCGAGCAGGACGCTGCCTGGCGTGCCGCCACGAAGGCGCAGGCCTGCGACGCCATCCGCCCACTGCTGCCGGTAGCGACGAAATCGACCGTCGGTATTTTTGCGTCAGGACAGGCACTTGAGAGCCTCATTATGCATCTCCTCAGCGACGAAATGCAGGAAGCCCGTACCGTCGGCCAGCAGATCCTCGACGAAGCCCGCAAAGTCATGCCCGCCATCTTGGAGCGTGCCGACAAACCTGACCGTGGCGGTGCGACCATCGCCTACCGCTCCGAGACCCACGAAGCCGTACGCGAACTTGCTGACGAATTCCTGCCCGACCGCCATAGCGCCGAATCCGATCCCGTGACCCTCACGCAGTACAGCCCCCGCAGCGAGCTCGATATCGTCGCCGACATGCTGTACGAACACTCCAACCTTTCGCTCAAAGAAATCAAAACGGAAGTCGCGAAGTGGCCCTACGAAAAGAAAATGCTCGTATTCACTACTTATATGGGCAAACGCCTGAACCGCCGCCAAAAGCCGGGACGTGCACTCGAAACCATCCATTACAGCTGGGACCTTGTCTGCGATTACGGTATCTTCCGCGACCTGCAGCGCCACCGCATGGTCGACGACCTCGAATGGCAGCAGCTGACGCCGCGCTATGGCTACGAGGTACCGAAACTCGTCGAAGACGCCGGCTTGGCCGACCAATTCATCACCTGTTTCGATCTCAGTCTCGACCTCTATAGCGCCCTGCAGGCACTCGGTTATGAACTGCAAGCCCAGTACGCGACGCTGCTCGGCCACCGCATGCGCTGGAAAGCGACGATGAATGCGCGTGAAATGTTCCATTTCACCGAGCTTCGCACCAGCCCGCAGGGTCATCCCGGCTACCGCAAGCTTGTCGGGCAGATGTATGAAAAGCTGGCGGAAGTCCATCCCCTGCTCGCCGGCGCTATGAAATTCGTTAACCAGGGCGAAGACGCCGAGCTAACGCGCCTTGCCGCCGAACGCTATACCGCCTTCAAGCTCGCCGAACTCGACAAGCAATCCAAACAAAAACGCAAAAAGTAGTGAACCTCTTGCCGCCGCCCCGCGAGATAAAACGTGATAGAGCAACAGAGATAGCTTTTCCAGACCGGAGATGGGCTGAGATAGACGAAGTCACACTTATCGGAAACTTCGCGGCGCGATGCCATTCGCTAATTGCAAGCCGCGATTTTCGGGTATCGGACAGGAGGACGCAGATTACCGATATTAGCGCCGTCCTCGATGCGTTGAACACCGCCATCACGGACATATTATCTGTCGGATCGGATGAAACGGTGGAATGCCATTGCAGGCAGTTTTTCACGCTGCCTGCCGGGGATAATAAGCCCGTATCCTACCCAAAACTTCCCAAGACCGTACAGTCACAAGCCGCAGCATGCGACCGCTACATACCGACCGGCAGCGAAACTTTCTTCGACATGCCGGAGCTTGATTATCCGGCCAGACAGCCGTTCAGAGGCGAGGAAGGATTTAAATTCAGCCTCGCCGAACCAGTATTTATCGTTGGCAACACCACAAACCCATCCCTTCATCTTATCCGTACGAGGGATATCGCCGGCATCGCCGTACGCGCCCTCTCATAGTATCGTTGCAACCAGGGGAACGATGCGGTATTATCACTGCATGCGTTTTTGCATAGAAATGGTCATGATGTGTCGCCTCGCGCCGTGTGTGACTGTTTGTATGGACGAAATGCTATAACGATTCATCAAACCAGATCACGCGGAGCGCCGACAGAAGCGCCCCGTTTTTTATATCCAGGAAAGGAACCATCATGTCAGTCACAACAGAAACCATCAAACAGCTCGCAGATTTCGCACCGCGTACCTACCGCCATCTAAATCCCAGGCCCCTTAAAGTCCTTACCGATCAGTTATTGCAGCTCGTCGGCCCAGAGGAGCAATCGGTAGACGCCAGGTTGCTCGTCGCGGAATATGTCGCCGATGAAGTCGGGAGCACACCGGAGGGAATCACGGGAATTCGACCCGAGGAGTTCGTCGCCGGCATCCTCGTCAAAGCGGGCATCGCCACCGGCAAAATCCAGGAGCCTCTTTCAGAAACAGGCCTGACATTTCCCATCGTTACATTGGAAGGGGAACAATTCGTGATAGATTTTAAAGCCAGGCAGGCCGTTACTCCTATAGGAACGTGGCCGGGATGGTAAAAAGCCGCATTGACACCGCATAGTCAAAAGCGTAAACTAGCCTGCAATGATACAGAAACAGGCACAGCTTATTCTCATTCTCCTAGGCCTTACCGGGCTGTGCTTCATACATGGAGCCGAGACGAACTAACCGTCGCCAGCACAGCCTTAAACAAAATCTCGGCTCCACGCCGAGTTTTTTAATACGAGAGGGAACAAAAAATGGCAGCAGTAGCATTCGAAGCATTATCAGAAGCCGAGCGGAACCACTGGTCGGCAGAACGCATAAAGCCCGGGGTGGGGGTAAGCGGACAAGTGGATATCACCTGGCGCGCCCTTCAGGCAGTACGGAAGAGCGTCGGTCCCGCGAAAGAGGAGCCGACCGCCCAGAAGGTTTCCAGCATCCTGGGTACGCCAGTACCGGTACCACCCGTACCGCTCGCACATGCTATGAATGAAGTCGATCCCGGAGAGTATTTCAGTTTTCCAGCTGAATTCAATGTCAATGAAATACAGATTATCTTCAGGGATGAAATTCGTACTCATAATAGCGATGGCGGACCATTCAGCGTATACTTCGGTCCGACGCGTATCAATCTGCTCGCCGATGCTGCCATCGAAACCTACGGGGAGCCGCACACCGAGGCGATCCACGCGGCCGCCAAAACCGTCATCGATGCCTACATGGCGAAGTTCTAGACTTGATTTACAGGGTAGAATGTGCTATTCTGGACAAGTTACCAAAGACAGTGGCTGTTTGGGTTTCCAAACTTAATTTGCCACCGAGGCGACAAAACTTTTTGTTTTGAGCACGCTAAAGAGCTTTTGGTATACACTGAAAGCTCTTTTCTTATGTAACGGAGTCATGCGAAGGTCGATCACATGATTCACCATTCAAAATTCATCATTCAACTCTTATAAGGAGAACGAATAGCACTTACCAAATCTAAAAA
>DAIPYY010000046.1:0-7385 GCA_036782475.1 Candidatus Saccharimonadota bacterium | reverse complement strand
TACATCTATGCCCGCGAAAGCGGTAACAACCCAAACGCTACAAATCCGAACGGCTGTTATGGCCTCGGCCAAGATTGTAACGGTGTCCTCCGGGCCCAGTGCGGTGCCGACTACGCCTGCCAGGACGCATACTTCACAAATTACGCCATGCGCCGCTACGGCAGCTGGGAAAACGCCCTCGCCTTTTGGCAAAGCCACCACTGGTGGTAGAAGGTAATTCCCGGTCAGTGATATAGGAAGTTTTCTGCTGCTTTTTCCTGATCGCCATAAACCCATTCACGAAGTAAACGTGAATGGGTTTGCTCTATAACAGGATAAAGCTATCCCTTCTCCGGCCGCACAGCAAAGCTGCGCTGTAAGAAATATTATTGTGCCTTTATGCCTCATGCCGTTAAATAGCTCATTGGTACGGGAGGAAGACGATGAATACCATTGAGCTCAGGATAAACGGTATTGCACAGTACACTCAGTCGCTCGTGGGTAGCCTCGGCGAAGGAAAAGTACCCGTACAATCGGACAATGGCCAGCCGGGCGGTGAAATCCACATCTCACGCGGCGGTCTTCTGGTACCTCATCAAACATACGATGAATATTACGAGGCAAAGAGGCGCGACTTTGTGTACAAGGGGTCAAAAGGGCCCTTCAAAGACGGCGATCCGGTATATCCCGGCGCAATGATTCCCGAAGAAGCGTTTTTCGACCCCACCGTTATCCACGTCGCCTATACCACCGGCGGCAAACTAAACGGGCAGCGGCCGGACAGGTCTGCTGATTTTTTGCTCCACCAAGAGCAGCTAACCGCTACCTGGCTGGCATATTTGCTCAACAAATCAGGCGTGCTGCCCAACCCATATATACATGTAGATACATACTTTCTGGGGGATGCGATACCCATAGAAACCGAGGAGAATGTCATGGTGCTCGAGGGATTACTGACCGTTTTTGACAGCGGCGTCAGGGCCCGGCAAACACACGCGCTTGAGCTTGCGAATGCGCCCATCCTACAGTCCTAAGTGCGCTCCCGCGCACTACTAGCGTACAATATAAGCTATGGATATGAGGCCGCTGGCGGAGAGGATGAGACCGGAGAAGCTCGACGAGGTCGTCGGGCAGGAGCATTTGGTCGGCGCACAGAAAATCATCCGCGAAATCATCGATAAAAAAGAGCCGACGAGCCTCGTACTGTGGGGTCCTCCCGGCACTGGCAAAACCACGCTTGCTCGCATCATCGCGCGCGAAACCGAGAGCGAATTCGTCGAGCTCAGCGCCGTCACGAGCGGTAAGGCAGATGTCACGAAAGTCATTGAGCGTGCCCAGCAAAACCAGCGACTCGGCATGCGCACTATCCTTTTCGTCGACGAGATCCACCGGTTCAACAAAGCCCAGCAGGATGCGTTTCTGCCACATGTCGAGGATGGCACTATCATACTTATAGGCGCGACGACGGAAAATCCAAGTTTTGAAGTCATCAACCCGCTGCTCAGTCGCAGCCGCGTACTTGTACTGGAACCGCTGAGCAAAGACGAGATTGTTGCTATTGTGCGACGTACCGCCAAGCAACTGAAGTTGAATGCCAAGCTGCTTCCAGCAAAATCCATCGACCTGCTTGCCGAACTCTCGGGCGGCGATGCCCGCGCCGCGCTTGGCAACCTTGAGCTTGCCATGAAGCTCACCGGCGGCAAAGCTATCACTCCGGCGGTTGTCGAAACTGCCGCACAGACGAAAGTCCCGGGCTACGACAAAAAGGGCGAGACACACTACAACGTTATCAGCGCTTTCATCAAAAGCATGCGCGGCAGCGATCCGAACGCTGCGCTGTACTACTTAGCACGCATGATTCAGGCCGGTGAAGACCCGAAATTCATCGCCCGCCGCATGGTAATTTTTGCCAGTGAAGACATCGGCCTCGCCGCACCAGCCGCGCTCAACCTCGCCGTCTCGACATTCCTGGCCGTAGAGCGGATTGGTCTGCCGGAAGCACAATATAATTTATATGAATGTGCCGCCGTACTCGCGAAATCGCCGAAAAGCCGTGAAGTGGCCGACGCCATGCACGGAGCGATAGAAGCCGCGCGGCAATACCCTGACCTACCCGTCCCCATCGGCATTCGCAATGCCCCGACCAAACTCATGAAAGACCTCGGCTACGGCAAAGATTACCACTGGCAAGCCGATTTCAAAGCCAGGGACGGCTTCCTCCCGCCCGAGCTGAAAGACCTCAAGATTATATAAGTCGCAGCGCGGCCTACGTCTGGTGGTATAATCATGCTTATGAGCAAAACAACCTCCTCCAAATTCACAGCAAAACAATTTTTAGTGATACTTATCGTATCGATAGTGCTCGCCCTTTCGATGGGTGCGGTCGTAGGGCGCACGTTTTTTGCCAATCAAGACGATTCGACAGAAAAAGCAATCTCCGCCGTAGTCAAAAGTCATGACACAGAGGCGATCAGCGTAGAAGATATAGAATACGTTGATGCATTTGCCAGAGGCAAAATAATAGGCAGCGACAACAATTCACGCGGCATGTTTATCGTCAAGTTCGAAAATGGCCACTGGACATACGTAATCACGTCCCTTGATGGCATAGGTAAAACGACAGGCGAATCGCTCGGACTACCCAGTGAATTCTACAGCGACAGCGACGAATATTAGGCTACCGCTCGTCGGATTTGGCGTCAGCCACATCAATTCAATATCTGATCGTCTATTTTATAACCGGCAGACTGGCTAACGATGCCGAAATGGGCGAGCGGCTCTATGAGTAGCCGCGTTGGCAGCCCAATGATGGTTTCAACATCACCCTCGATATGGTCGACGAGCGGGCCAGCGCCACTCTGTATGCCGTATGCGCCGGCTTTGTCATGCCAATCACCGGTAGCGAGATACGCCTCCGCCAAACTCTCATCGTAGGGCGTAAAGAATACTTCTGTCTCATCCGCTTCGGCGTACTCGAAATTATCCTCAAGGCACATCACCACTACGGAAGTTGTTACCGTGTGGGATTTGCCGGCAAGATTACGGAGCATGGCACGGGCTTCTTCGACCGTCTCCGCTTTGCCGAGTTGCCTGCCGTCTATCGTCACAATCGTGTCTCCGCCGATGACGATTGCATCCGGGTATCGCTCGGCGACCTCGCGGACTTTGCCAAGCCCGAGCGCCACTGCCACATCTCGGGTATGCTGTGCGTCGTCAAGCCATTCGTCAAACTCGCTCGGTACAACGTCGAAACCAAGCCCCATCATCGTCAGCAGCTCTTTGCGCCGCGGCGACCCGCTCGCCAGAATAATTTTTCTCATATATATAGTATATGTCATCCACATGCTTGTATTGTTTTTTAGCTAGTTAGTGCTATTATGACACTATGAACTACTCTACACCCTACGTACCGCCCACACTGACCGTTGACATGGTTATATTCCGGCCGAACGGTGACCAGCTGGAGGTACTGTTAACGAAACGAGCCAACGAACCGTTTAAAGGCGATTGGGCCCTGCCCGGCGGCTACTGTGCCGAGGGACAGACTACGCTCGAAGCGCTCAGTAGTGTCGCCAAACGCAAAGTCGGCGTGGACATCGACACCGACCTCCGCTACATCGAGCAGCTTTACACGTTCGATACCGTTGCCCGTGACCCGCGCGGCCATGCCGTCTCGGTGACATACATGGGGTGCGGTAATGCATTTTCTCCCGTGCCGGCCGAACAGGAAATCGAGTGGCACCCCGTCGATCAGCTTCCGACGCTCGCCTATGACCACGAAGCGATCGTCGCCTATGCCCGCGAGCGCCTGAGTGCGAAACTCACCTATACGAACGCAGCGATGGGACTTCTACCGCGCAAATTCACCCTGTCACAGCTTCAAAACATCTACGAGATCGTTCTCGGCCGCGAGCTCGACAAGCGCAACTTCCGCAAGAAATTCCTCGCCCTCGGCCTCATCCATGAAACCCCGGAAACATGGCGCGAAGGCGCTCACCGGCCCGCAAAACTCTACGCCTTCAATAACGATTCGCTTGATGTTCTCTCCCGCAGTTTTGATTAGCCCTGCGGTTTCCGCGCGATAAGCAGCGTGTTCGTTACCGGGTCCGGGCAGGATACGAGTCTGCCCGCCTCGTTTTTCGTAAACACTTCCCCGGCCGGCCGAAAGCGGTTCTCGATGAGCCAGGGGTTCGTAATCGGCCGGGAGACGGGCAAGATTTCGAACCCGACGCTCCGAAGTGCCTCACACCAACCAGCGTGCGAGAAGAAACAGAACGTTTCATGCATCTCGCTTTTCCAGCTCTTGAGGTAATCTTTTTTCGCGAGGAATTCAGAGAGATCGCCCCACGGCAGCACGGCGTATTCCTTGCCGTCAATCATTTCGTACCGCACCGTATTCACCCCGCCTTCATCATGCCGGAAATCACGCAGGAAGCGGCGGAACCGTCCCATGGTCGACAGACCGCCGAGGAATGCCGCCAGCTCGTCGCCCTCCAGATCCCACCGCAGGTCTGCCGGCGTTTCACCGTCATTCGTATTTGGCAGGAAATAGACTTCCCGCCCCGGTTCGTCAGGCCCGACGACATCATAGTTTATATAGACGCCGCCCGGCTCCAGCATTTCATAGGCGCGGCCAATAAATCGCAGCAGCTCGTCATGGCCGAGATACGATTCTATCTCGTGGGTTAGCGCCATCGTTATGACGGTCGACATCGAACTCGGTTCGAAAAGTTCACTCTGCATGATATTACGCTGATAAAAATACACGTTTGTGTCGCCGAACTCGCCGTTCGTTTTGCGCTGCTCGCAAATTTCGTAGAGAGGGCGGGCTACCTCCACCCCGTAAAAATCAGATTCGAACAGCTCCGGCCGCTCGCCCAGCAGCTTGAGCGTCTGACCGGTCGCACAGCCGACATCGACGATCTTGCCCGGCCGTACGTACTCGGCGAAGTCATTGACTTTACGCCAGGCATTGTCTTCGAACGCTGCCCGGTATGAGGCATACTCCCGCGTGATGGTGATGTCGCCGTCATCGGAACCAATAAGCGGATCGGCATAGATGGACTGGATAAGCTCCGCGATATGGTAGCGTTTGTAACGATCAAAACAGACCGGATGCATGGTGCGCTGTATTTCTTCGTCTTGCTGCCACTCCGCCCCCTTCTCGATAATCCGCTCCACGACGTCCCATGGCCGAGAGGCACCCGTTTCTTTCTCGACCGTCAGGACCGTGAAACCCAGACGCGCATACTGCTCGATCACCGCGTCGGTAGAGCAGGCGACGATCGTGTTTTCGGGGTTCATCACGAGCCGGCCGCCGGTCTGCGTGCGGATGTCTTCGATAACATAGTGGGCAAAGTTCGGGCGCTCCCGCTGATTGCTGACGAGATATACCTCGCTCGGCATATCTTCAGTCGCCATGACTGCCTCTATCAGACCCAGACGTCTCGCGCCGGCGATAGGATTGCGCTGCGTACCGGTGTGATCCGCCGATGTTACCGCCCATACGATAGCCGCGTTTCCATATTCCGCCGTTTTATCTTTCAAATACTCCACCTGGAAATCCGTCAGCAGGTGATGCCTGCCCGGAATCAATATATAGTTCAGGCCTTGGTCGGGGTCTGCCATGTGCTCATGCCTCTCCATGCCATGAGTGTACCCTAGCCTACCATTTTTGTAAATAGTGTTGACTTTACACTAATTTTACTATACGGTGAGAATAGTAAGTGTTTAACTTACAATAACTAAACAGGAGATCCCTTATGAAAAAGCTACTCACCACCACTCGGGTTAGCGCGAAGCGCGACGTTGCCGAAAGCATACTCATCGGCGTTATCCTGACCGCCCTCTCATATGCGGTCGGCCTGGCGGCGAACTGGATCACGAAACTCAATTGGCTGGAAGTATTCGCCGTACTCACCTCATATTCATGCACCTATTTATGCGTCAAAGAACGGCGTATCAATTATCCGATCGGCGCGGTCAGTACCGCCGCTTATGCGGTACTGTTCATGCAAAGCGGCCTGCTTTCCAGCGCGATATTGAACGCCTACCTGACGCCAACTCTCATCTACGGCTGGCTGCGCTGGCGCAAAGATACGGTTACCCGGCCCGTCACGCATGTCGCTGCGAAGTGGGTGCCGATATACCTGGCTGTCGCCGGAGCCGGCTATGCGGGGGCGGCGCTTATCAGCAATCGTTTCGGCGGAGCGATGGCATGGACCGACGCCATGATACTCGCCGGCACTATCCTGGCGCAGTTCCTGCTAGATAACAAAAAGCTCGAGAACTGGATCGTCTGGGCGGTCGTGAACGTCTTCGCCATCTACACCTACGCCACGACCGGGCTGCCGCTCGTCGCGTTCCAGTATGTGTTTTTCCTGGCAAATACAGTCTACGGCTATATCATCTGGCTGCGCAGCAAACGCGAAAGCGATACGGCCATGACGGCCGGAATGATGGAGGCGGAAAATGCGTAACATGCCATTCATTATCACTATTTTCGGAGCCGAGTCGACCGGCAAGACGGCGCTTTCGAAACAGCTCGCCCGCGTACTGGACGGGGACTGGAAAGAAGAATTCGCGCGGCCGTATCTGGAGCAAACCGGCCAAGGCGTGACCGACGCTTCGATGCGTGCGATATGGCGTGGCCAAGAGGCCTTGCAGCAGCAGGCACGCCGGAGCCGTGCACCCTACGTCATCCAGGACACCGATCTTTTTTCGACGGTCGGCTACTGGCGGCTTCCCCACGTCGAGCCGGTTATCGGCCGATGCCCGGCCGGGCTGTGCGACGACGCGGTCGCGCTGCGCTCTGATCTTTACCTCATCACTGGGAGCAACATCCCTTTCGCGGCCGACCCGCTCCGCTATGGTGGCGATAAGCGGGAAAGCCCCGACAGCTACTGGATCGACCTGTGTAAGCAATACGGTCTTCCCTACATCGTCCTAACGGCGAGCGGTCAAGAAGAACGGACCGAAGAAGCAACGACCCATATCAAAGAAAGGAGTTTTCTATGCGCGGCATCGTAATCGGAAAGTTTTATCCGCCCCACTTGGGGCACAACTATCTCATCGACACGGCGCTTGCGAACTGCGACGAGGTCGACGTGCTCGTCGTCGATAACCCGGCGTACCATATCCCCGCCGAGAAACGCCGCGAATGGCTGCAAGCCCGCCATTCGAAAGCGCACGTCCGTATCATTCCTGATATTTACGATGATGATAATTCCGTCGCCTGGGCGGCACACACGATGCAGTTCTTGGGGTACGCCCCGGATGTTGTCTTCAGCTCGGAGACATATGGCAAGTCATGGGCACAGTGCATGGGCGCGAAAAATGTCACGGTCGACATGGCACGCACGGCCGTGCCCATATCCGGGACAGAAGTGCGCCGCGACCTATTGAAA
>DAIPYY010000045.1:0-7534 GCA_036782475.1 Candidatus Saccharimonadota bacterium | reverse complement strand
ACCGGGAAGAGCAGCCCGAGACTTTGGCTTTGCCAAAGCTCGGCGTGATGAGAAATCCGTTTACGGGTGTCTCATGCTATTTTGGTGCGGACGAGAGGACTTGAACCTCCACCCCTTGCAGGACTACCACCTCAAAGTAGCGCGTCTACCAATTCCGCCACGTCCGCACGATTTCTTAAAGAACTCATGTATGATACCGAATCGCTGCCAAAAACTCAAGATGTAGACAGGACGACGCTATATGCATACCTATGGGTAACGATAAGATCGTCAAGAAAATCAAGGATACTCCTAGTAAATCGCCAGTTATTGCCAGTATGTTACTCGACTAATTTTTGCGAAGTGTGACGGCAAATGCTACCGGTACAACAAGAATGTTTGCCCAAGCACGTGATTTTTGCTTTAATGTAATAACGTATGGCCAAGATCACTCCAACCAAACCCGTCCTCGTACTGCTATACGGTATGTCTGGGTCGGGAAAAACCTTCTTTTCCCGTCAGTTATCAGATCAACTCCAGGCGGCACATCTCCAGGCCGACCGCATCCGTGCGGAGCTTTTCCAGAAGCCCAGTTTCACGAAGGAAGAAAATCATATCGTCGCCAGTCTTATGGCCTATATGGCCGGAGAGTTTCTGAACAGCGGCGTGAGTGTCATATTTGACATGAATGTCGGTAGGGCAGCCCAACGACGCGCACTGCGCAATATCGCCGCAAAACACAAGGCCGAATCCATCCTCCTATGGTTCCAAATCGACCCCGATACCGCTTTCAGCCGTGCCACCAAGCGTGACCGCCGTACTACCGACGATCATTATGCCCAGGACATGACACCTGAAATCTTCCGCCAGCAGCTTGCCCAGCTGCAAAACCCCGACTCCACGGAGAAATTCGTCGTCGTAAGCGGCAAACATGTCTTCAATATGCAGAAAAACGCCTTTTTCCGTGAGCTGCGCCAGCGCCGTCTCGTTGATACCCCCGAAGCAGCCAGCCAAGTCAGCAAACCAGGACTTATCAACCTCGTCCCGAATCCTGCCGCCGGCCGCGTCGATATGTCGCGCCGTAATATCAACATCCACTAGGAACGTATGGCGGTAAAAACCGTACAGATCGACGGCGTCGGCAGCGTCAAGCTCGTCAAGTCCACCCGCAACCGCTCTTTGCGTCTCAGTGTCGGCGCGGATGGCACCATCAGGGTCTCCATGCCATATTGGACACCCTATGCCGCCGCCATCGCCTTCGCCAGGCAGCAAGCCGGATGGATCAGCCGCCATACCGCAGAACGACCCTCGGAAGTACTCCATGACGGCCAGAAAATCGGCAAGCTCCACCGTCTGACGTTCATGCGCGTTTCCTCCGCCGAAACCGCATCAACACGGGTGACCGCCACCAAAATAATCATCAAATACCACCCGCACCAAGCCGTTTCAGACCAATCAGTACAGGAAAGAGCGCGCAGCGCCGTGCTACGCGCACTCAAAAAAGAGACCCTGCAGCTGCTCACACCACGCATCAAAAAGTACGCTGAGACTCACGGGTTTTCCTACCGCTCCGTTGGCGCCAAACAACTCAAACGCCGTTGGGGGAGCTGCGATAGCCATCAAAACATCATCTTCAACCTCTATCTCATGCAACTTCCTTGGGAGCTTATCGACTACGTTATCCTGCATGAGCTGACACATACTGAACATATGCACCACGGCCCGGCGTTTTGGGCACGACTCAAAGAAGTATGCCCGGCGTCGCCCGACCTCCGTCGCCAGATTAAAAGCTACCATCCGCTCATCACGCTGCAGGGTGAACCCCCGGAGGTGCCGGCGGATTCCTAAGGACCGGCTTGCTTTTCGCCCCGGTTAACTGCCATACTAAGCATATGCTTATCGACCCCATGGCCACCAATGTCCAGGCCTCTTCGCTTGCCCACGAGCAGCTCATCAGTCTCATCGGCAGTATGGCCGACGGAGTGCTCGCCGTCGACGACCACATGAAGATCGTCCAGTACAACGGCGCCGTGCTGGGCATCCTCGACGTCAACTCGTCGCTGGAAAACAAACGACTTAGCAGCGTCCTAAAACTCCACGACCCGAATCGTCAGGAAGTCGATATTCACGCCCTCGTACGGAGTTGTACGACACCGACCACGTCGCGCGATCTGCTCATAGCATACGCCGACGGCAGCGAAGCCAACTTGTACCTGTCGATCGCGCCAGTCCGCCTAGGATACGGTGCGAGCGGCCATAGCGGATACGTGCTCCTGCTACGCGATATCACCCGTGAAAAATCGCTCGAAGAAGAACGCGACGAATTCATCAGCGTCGTCAGCCATGAACTCCGCACACCCATCGCGATTGCTGAGGGTAATATCGGCAACGCACAGTTCATGGTAGAAAAAGGCATGCCTATCGAACAGATCGCCGAAGCACTCAAAGTCGCCCACGACCAGGTCATATTCCTTGCCGAGATGATCAATGATCTTTCCACACTGAGCCGCGCCGAGCGAGGCAAGCTGACGTTCGATATCGAAGCCATCAACCCTCATCAGCTCATCGAAGATCTTTCGGAAACGTATCGCAAAGACGCCGAAGAAAAAGGCCTCAAGCTTCACACCGATATCAGTCCCCACCTCGAAACGCTCCAATCAGGTCCATTATACGTGCGGGAAGTGCTGCAGAATTTCGTCACGAACGCCATCAAATACACCGAGAAGGGAAGTGTCACCATCGGCGCGAAGCCGGCAGAGAAGGGTGTCATGTTTACCGTCGCCGACACCGGTATCGGCATCAGCAAAGGCGACCGTGAGCGTGTGTTCGACAAATTCTTCCGGTCGGAAGACTTCCGCACGCGGGCCCATAGTGGTACCGGCCTGGGACTGTATGTCACCATGAAACTGGCGCATCTGCTTCATGCCGAGATCGACCTGCAAAGCGAGCTGAACCAAGGGTCCACATTCACCATCTTCGTACCAAATCTCAAATGAAACGGATACACAGACACACCAGAAGGATAGCCGGATGATCTGGGGCGTCGCGTCTTTTCTGCTTGTCATGGCCGTAGAAGCATGTGTCTATGCATGGCTGCAACCCCATCACCACACCTTGCGCAGGGTTCTACTTATGCTCATCGCAGCCACCATGCTTGTCACCGGAGGTATGGCCGCTGGCACCGAGGCCCTCTGGATAGCTCCGTTGGTATTCGCGCCATACCGCGTACTGAACCAAGCCCGCGCCATCCGTGCTGCCGGGACAGAGCATCGCCTGCGCCGGGTAAGTCTCCAAAGCCTGGTCGGCATCAGCAGCATACAGCTCATCGCACTCATCATCGCCTGGACAGTCTCTACATATAGCTTGTGGCCGCATCTGACCCTCTGGGTCGCCGTAGCACAGGCAGGCACAGCCCTCTGGTTCCTTGCCGCGACCACCCGGATGTGGCGCCATATCAAGCCGCCGGCGAATGACATACACCTCACGGACAACGAACTCCCCAGCCTCAGCGTCCTTGTACCTGCCCGCAACGAAACGCTTGACCTGCAGAACTGCCTCGAACATCTCATCGCGAGCGACTATCCCAAGCTCGAGATTATCGCGCTCGATGACTGTTCGGCGAACCGCCGCACACCGGAAATCATTCGCAGCTTCGCCCACGACGGCGTCCGCTTCGTGCAGGGGAACGAACCGCCCGCTCACTGGTTGGCCAAAAACCACGCCTACCGGCGGCTGGAAGAAGAGGCGAGCGGGGAATTACTACTATTTTGCGGCGTGGATGTCATCGTCGAGCCGCAGACCCTGCGTCGTCTCGTCGAGCTTATGCTCGCTGAAAAACGCGACATGTTGAGTCTCCTACCGATGCGGCCGGTTACCGAACACCGCAAGCTTTCGTTCATCCAGGCCATGCGCTACTGGTGGGAACTCGGATTCCCGAGGCGTATCTTCAACCGCCCACCCGTCCTTAGCACGCTTTGGCTTATCCGTGCCAGTGCGCTCGAATACGAAGGCGGCTTCGGGGGTGTCACCAAAACCATCACCCCGGAGGCATACTTCGCAAAAGCCCTCGTCAAAACCGATCGCTATATGTTTCTCCGCAGTACTCCGGCCCTGCCGGTCTACAGCACCAAAGACCTCGCAGCGCAGTACTCCACCGCCATCCGCGTTCGCTACCCGCAGCTTCATCGCCGCCTTGAAATGGTCGTCCTGACCACGCTGTTTGAGCTGTTCATCCTTTTAGGCCCCTTTATCTTCCTTCCTGCGGGGCTCATCGTCCATTTCGGGCTGGTACCAGTCATGCTATGGTTTGTCGCTGCTGTTTGTATAAGTATCATGTACTACATTATTGCCATCCGCACCCACCTCAATAATCTTGCGCTGGGCATACTGACCGCGCCGGTCGCGTTCATACTCGACATATGCATGCTGCACAATTCCATGTTTAAATACGAATTCAGTGAGGTCGTCTGGCACGAACGCAGCGTTTCCCGGCCCATGCTTGAGGTCATTCCGGAGCTACCGAAGGCGTAATATTGACTATATAGCATTTGTGTGGTAATATATAGAGATGAATACTCGAGGCAATCAGGCACGCCACCGCCGCGTGTCCGCCCCTGAACGCCGGCGCATGGACCCCGAAAACAGACAGCGGCTTGTGCAAGGAACGTTTTGGTTTCTTGGCAGCGTTGCCAGCGCAGCAACCGCACTGTTTGGCGGGCAAGTCCTGAAAGATTCAACCCTCGAACGTGTCAACTACAGCATTGCCGCCACTGAAAGGGTAAACCAAAGCCGTACGGCCGAGTGCCTCGCCGCCCTGAACGATCCAGTCATCGATGCCATAGAAGAGCAAAAAAGGTTCGGCGCCGTCCTGAGAAGCGGTGCATGCGGCACCGACATACAGGAGGTCGGAGAGATTTTCGATCTTGACCGCGCCATGAAAAACTTCGTGCAGAACGAAAGAACGGCGGATACCACGATCAACATCGCAATTGCGCTTGCCTGGTCCGTATCGCTGGGGCTTTTCTGGAAAGGTGCCAGCGAAGTAAATGCCGTAGCCGTCGAGTCATTCAAGGCCGAGACGAAAAGACGCCGACCATCAAAATCCGTCATAGCTCCAGTCAGCCCGGCAGGGGGGAGCCCCGTTGCCGCCGAACAATTGACCATAGGGGAGCCAGACCAAGTCCTAGCAGACACGTCTCTGCCGCCGCGAACACTCTTCAACGGCAGCGGTATGCCATCATATTTGGTCGAGCCGGGCGATCCTACCCGTTTGGCATGAAACAGGCCACAGCAAATCGAGATTGACTTATAGGAGTAAGCTGGATATACTTGACAACAGATGCCTACAAAAGTATGTAGGCTTTTTTAGTGCCGTGGCATCAGGAAACCGGCAGAGGAGTGGACGAAATGGCCAAACAGCAGAAAGACAAAGCGAAAGCCGACAGCAAATTAAAATCGCACGCACACAAACGTACGCTGCGCGAAGTACAGGAAGCCGGCCCCACGGAGAAAGAAGAAAGCCTCGCGCGCCTGTTTTGGCGCGGGTTCTTCACTCCCGTACGATATATCTGGCGTGGCCTCGTCTGGCTTATCCACCATCCGCCACTCAAGCAGATTGGCCATGGCCTGCGTTGGTTCTTTACCCGCCGCCCGATGAAATTCATCGGCCGCATCATCGGCCTGCGCTTCATCCGTAACAGCTGGCGCGAGCTCCGCACCGTTACCTGGCCGACCTGGAAAGAAAGCGTCCGTCTCACCGGCGCAGTCATCCTTTTCGCCGTTATCTTCGGTGCCTTTATCGCCCTCGTTGACTACGGACTGGACAAAGTGTTTAAACAAATCTTGCTGAAGTAAGGAGAATGACATGAGCAGTAAGCGATATGACGCAAGCAAACAATGGTACGCCATCCACACCTATAGCGGCTACGAGGAAAAAGTCGCCGAAAGTATCCGGCAGCGCGCCGAATCACTCGACATGAAAGACAAGATTTTCCAGGCACTCGTACCGAAAGAGAAACAAATCGAGATCAAGAACGGCAAGCGCAAGATCGTCGAGAAGCGCATCTTCCAGGGCTATGTGCTTGTTCAGATGAAACTCAGCGAAGACGCGTGGTACATCGTCCGTAACACCCCGTCGGTCACCGGTTTCGTCGGCACCGGTACCGAGCCAACCCCTGTCGATCCCGAAGAAATCGAGAAGATCCAGAAACGCATGGGCCTCGATCAGCCGAAACACAAGATCGACTACGCGATAGGCGAAGTCGTTAGTATCATCGACGGCCCGTTCAAAGGCTTCGATGGTACCATCAGCGAAATCGACGCTCAGAAGGGCAAACTCAAAGTCCTCGTCAATATGTTCGGCCGCGATACGCCAGTCGAGCTCGACAGTCTCCAGGTCAAACGCGTCTAGCAATCTAACCGGGTGGGCAAGGAGTTACCATGAAACTATCAAAAGAAGCGGCCCTATCCTACAAAAAAGCCCTGGCGCTTCCATTGGTCCTTTTCGTGACCGGTTGTGGTGGTGAAGCTTCGACTGGCGCAGAGCAGCCTGGCCCGGACATTGAAATTAAGCGATCGGCCGTAGCGAAATTGTTTCGTACGGCATACGTGGGTACGGCCGATGATCGCAAATGCCTGTGGGGCACCGCCTATGATATCGACCAGCATATAGGTGAAAATTACCTTGTTCCGGCCGGCTACCAGCCAGCTATTCCGAGAGTAACCAGCAAATTAACCTCTCAGTACAGCGTGAGTATGTATGTTACACCCCCTGGCCAAGTTGAGCTTGATATTGGGTGGGGCGTTAGTTGCAAAGAAGGCGCAGTCACATTTGAAGCACATACGTTCAATAATGCAAAAGACATCCTCTTGACACTAGGCTGCAAAACAACAGTTTCCGTTCCATATAAACAGTAGCACTCGCACAACTTGACATTATGATTATTTAGTGCTATAATTAGATTATGGAAAAGCCCGGCTCTGTAGCTGTTACTGCAAATGATTGGTTTTTTGACCTCTGGGAAGGCCCCCTCGATACACTGTCAACTCCGCCAGAGGATCCCATAATGACCGCATGGCGTGCCGAACAGACAGAGCTGCGGGCAGGACTCCTTACGTGCAAGCCGGAGCTTATCTGGATGACGGAACGGCTTAGGTATGAACTCGGAGAAGCGCATGACAGCAACACCTGAAGGTTTTATCCCTTATGTATACCGACAGCGGGACCCGACGATCGTTCCCGTTCTCACGTCATTGGTAGAAATCGGATTTGATCCCAACACGCCGGCCGAGGAACGGCAGAAAGCGATCAACATACTTGCCGACGAGACGTTTCCCGCTCGGCACGGAGTGTATGGTCATACTGTACAGGCCGCCCGAATGATGCTCGAAGAGATGGCTGACGATATCGAAGCGCTGAATAATCCGCTGCAGCTTCCTGACGGTCTCACGATTATCGACCCCTAAGGAGGAGTGCGCCATAGCTACTAGTAAGATGCAGGGGCATCTACATATCCAAGATAGCCCGGAGCTGCGCTATATCATGTGGATCGAAGTA
>DAIPYY010000044.1:0-7557 GCA_036782475.1 Candidatus Saccharimonadota bacterium | reverse complement strand
AAACGGCCATGGGTAAATACCCCGTCGACGCGGTGAAAGTCATGAAGCGTATCATCAAATACGCGCAGAATAACACCGATGTTGTGGGCTTTAACTTCGTCGATCAGGTGCCGCAAAACGCGTCGCGCCAAGTGTCGATCAGCCGTGCCGTTATCCGTCTGGCAGAGAGTATCCATGCTCGTGCGATCGTAGCGGAATCGAAAACCGGTGCGACGGTACTGGCGATTTCTTCACTGCGTCCTGACATGCCCATCATCGCCGTCACCGATCAGGTGCGAACCGCCCAGCAGCTCGCGCTCGTTTTTGGGGTAAAAAGCTTCGTGCGTCCAGTGAGCAAGACCGCCGCCAGCAAGCTGACCGATTTTCTGCACACGAAACATGTGTTTGACAAGGGCGACGTCATCGTTGCCGTCAGTGGTCAATATCCTGGTGTCGTCGGAACAACCGACACGATCAAAGTTCGCCAGCTTTCCTAGAGAGAAACCGTACATAAAATGACTTTTCGTTTCAATAAAGGAAGCGTATAGTAAAAACAGAACATGGGGACGTGAGAGTTGCGTCAATACTAAAGCCGAGATGTAAGGGGTGGGATGAGTTTTAGTAAGAAAACAATTCGCGATATCGATATCCGCGGTAAGCGGCTGCTTATACGAACTGACTACAATGTACCGGTGGACGCCCACGGTGTGGTGACTGATGACCGTAAGCTTCGCGCCAGCTTGGCGACGATTCAATACGCGCTTGAACAAGACGCTGCGATTATCTTGTGCTCCCATCTAGGCCGCCCCGAAGGAACGGCTCGTGCTGAGCTCAGCCTTTTTCCGATCGCCAAGCGCCTGCAAGAGTTGCTCGGGCGCGAAATCACTTTCGTACCCGAATGTGTCGGCGAACGGGCGGCAAAAGCGACAAGTAGCTGTCAGCCTGGCCAAATAGTGCTGCTCGAAAATCTCCGGTTCGATGCGCGTGAAGAGTCAAACGACGATGCTTTTGCCGCACAGTTGGCCGGATATGCTGACATTTTCGTGCAGGATGGTTTTGCTGTGGCATATCGCCGTCACGCCAGTGTCGAAGCGATCACTCATCATCTCCAAAGTGTCGCCGGTTTACTCGTGGAAAACGAGCTGCGTTCGCTTGAAACGGTAATATCATCTACGGCGGCCCGGCCCATTATAGCCGTTATCGGTGGGGAGCGGGTTGCTGAGACATTTGCGCTGCTTGACCAAGTACTACATACTGCCGATGTCGTGGCGGTGGGGGGTCCTATGGCAGCAGCATTTTTACATGAGATGGGTGTAGCAACGGGCAGTACAAAAATTATCGACGAAGATAAACCCTTGGTACACCAATTGCTTGCCACCGTCGCCGAGCAGCGCCGCGAGCGAGGACTGGCATTTGTTCTGCCATATGATGCGGTGGTCGCGCGTAGTGATACGGCAAGCGCCAGCACTCGCATCGTCGACTGGAGCGCGCATGTTATTGCCGATATAGAATCGTACCCGAAGCGTCCGCTCCATGAGGCAAGCCAAGTCGCCGCCGATGAACAGATACTTGATATCGGCCCATTCACGGGCGCATATCTTGCCGGTTTGACACAGTTCGCAGGGACGGTAGTATGGTGCGGTGCTCTTGGTCGTACCGATGTGATAGGCCAGCGCGGACCGGTCGGTCCGTTTGCGCATGGCAGCGAGCTGCTCGTGGAAGCCCTCAGCGGCCAATTCGGTAAGCGGCCTGCCTATACGGTTGTCGCCGGTGATGACGCGACCGCATATATAGAAAACCGAGGGCTGCTCGATATCTTTGACCATATCTCAACGGGTGGCGGGGCAAGTCTCGAAGTGCTGGCCGGACGCTCACTTGTCGGAGTCGATGCACTGGAGGATATATAAAAATGGACCTTCCGATGTGGTACACTACTCCCAGAAAGGCATAAGCGGTATGGATAAAAAATTACTCATCGTCGGTAATTGGAAAATGCATCTTAATGTACAGCAATCGAGCCTCCTCGTGCATCGCCTGCATCAGCATGTCGCGACGCATCGGACGCTGGAAATTGCGCTGGCACCCTCCATGCTGGCATTACAACCGGTCAGCCTTGAGCTCGATCGCCGCCGTTTCCGACTGTGCGCGCAGGACGCTTATAGCAAAGACGAGGGTCCATATACGGGAGAAGTCAGCTTCGCGATGCTTGATGAGCTCGTTCACTATGCGCTCGTCGGACATTCGGCGAGACGACTGTATTTCAACGAATCGCTTGATACCGTCCGCGACAAAGTGCAAGCCGCTGTGCGTAATGGCGTCAGCCCCATTATCTGTATCGGTGAAACGAGGCAAGAGCGCGATGCCGGTGAGACCAAGCAGGTTATCCATGATCAAATCACAACCGCCCTTATGAATATTACGAGCCGTGATATCGAAAAAGTGGTTGTAGCATATGAGCCGGTATGGGCGATTTCGACGTTTGACGGCATGGTCGCGCCTCCAGGCGAAGTACAGAAAGCAATCGATTTTATCAGGATGCAGATACACGAACTATACGGTGCGAAAGCCGCGGCCACCGTACGGGTGTCATATGGCGGTAGTGTCGACGAATATGATGTGCATAGTTATCTGGAATTAAACGGCGTGGCTGGTGCGCTCGTGGGGGCGGCCAGCCTGAATTATCGTCAATTCGCGGCCATTATTGATGCGGCTCATCACGTGCAATTGCGCCGCAGGAAGACTGAAACCCATGGCGGCGAATAACGATACGCCAAAAGCGATGGATGTGCTTCATCCTGCTCAAACAGCCCAGCCGACGACGTCAAAACCGGTCATCGTCAGCAATCGGCCTATGATCGCCGAAGATCCGATGATTGCCAAAGCAGTGAGTGCGATCGATATCGAGCAGCCAGCTGGTGCGCCGCCACTCCGTGAGCAGCCTCCGCTTGCCGATACCGCTACTCGTCGCGAAAAAACGCTCACTTCTCCAAAGACAGATGATGCGGCCGTTCCTACAGATAATCTATCCGAGCCACCTCCTACGCCAGACGATGCGCAGTCCTTAGAAAAACCGCCGTTGTCAAAAGAGACGAGTGATATTGCCATGCAAAACGAAAGTGCCGTCGCAGGAACGATGAGCGGTGCTCATGAAGTGAATCGTCGTGACGAAGCGGGACCGAAAGATGCTTTGTCTGACAGTGTAGTTGCGATTGACGGCGAAGAAATTAGCGGGCAAGCCATCGATGATGCCGAAGAAAAACGCCGGCTAGAGCTTGAAGCTATGATTGCACAGGGCCGCTACACGGCACCCATCGGCCAGGTAGCCAAACGCCGGCAGCGTACAGTTATCGTCACGCTGTTTACCATTCTTGTTATGATCGTTGCGCTGGATATACTGCTTGATGTAGGAATCCTCGATATATCATTTCTTCCCCATACTTCTTTTTTCCGCTAGGCCGCTTGTTGTAATCTGCTCGGGCTGGTTCCCAAAACTGTAGACAATAAAGGTGCTCGTACTAGCTGTGACGGGGTAAACTGGGGTACAATAGATAAGATGCAGAGGGATATTTTTGTTGGTTTAAACCCGGAGCAGCGCCGTGCGGTGGAGGCGACCGAAGGGCCGCTACTGATCCAGGCAGGGGCGGGCAGCGGCAAGACAAAGACGCTGACGCACCGGATCGCCTATCTTATTGACACCCGTAGGGCGACGCCATATAGCATTCTTGCCGTCACGTTCACGAACAAAGCGGCCCGCGAGATGCGTGAACGCGTCGCCGAACTGCTCGGCGAATCGGCCGACAACCGCGGTTTCATGCCTTATATCGGTACGTTCCACTCCATTTGCGTACGGTTACTGCGCATGGACGGCGAGCACATCGGCATTCCGCGCGATTACGTTATCTACGACGAGGCCGACCGCCAGGCGGCTATAAAACGGATCCTCAAAGAACATCATATCGACGAAAAAGCATTCCCGGTACGGGTCATTGCGAGCGTTATCAGTTCGGCCAAGAATGAACTAATTACGCCGCAGGAATTTGCCGAGACGGCCAATTCACCCACTGCGCAGGTAGCGGCCGACGTCTATCCGCGCTACCAGCAGTCGCTGCACGAGGCCAAAGCACTCGATTTTGATGATCTTATCGCCCGGACGGTCGAGCTACTGAGTACCATCAAAGAAATACGTGAAAAATGGCAGCGCCAGTTCACGCACGTCATGATCGACGAGTACCAGGACACCAATGCCGCGCAGTACAAACTTATCAAGCTACTTGTCGGCTCGCATCAGAACCTCGCCGTCGTCGGTGATGACTGGCAGTCAATCTATAGCTGGCGCGGGGCGGACTTCCGCAATATCCTCAGGTTTGAGCAGGATTATCCGAACTGTACCGTCATCAAGCTCGAACAAAATTACCGGAGCACCGCACATATTCTAAACGCAGCGCACGGTGTTATTACGCGTAATCAACAGCGGAGCGAGAAACGGCTTTGGACCGATGCCGGCGATGGCCGACTGGTGCAAGTACGGCAAGTGATGACTGAACGGGCCGAAGCAGAGGCGATTATCCGCGCGGTGCACATGGGTGTCGAGGCGGGAGTGCGTCGTTACAAGGATTTCGCCGTGCTCTACCGGACGAACGCACAGAGCCGCGTGGTCGAAGATACGTTCATGCGCTACGGAGTACCGTACCGTGTGGTTGGTGGCCTGCGGTTTTATGACCGCGCCGAAATCAAAGATATTATGGCGTACCTGCGGCTCATTTATCAACCGGATGACCGTGCAAGCTTCGAACGCATCGTCAATGTTCCGACGCGCGGTATCGGCGCGAGAAGCCTGCAGAATTTTTTCGGATGGGCGGCCGCTAAAAAGCTCTCCCTAAGCGAAGCGCTCGAGCAAGCGGAAGACTGCGATTCCCTGAGCGGCAAGGCCAGGACCGGCATGCTGTCGCTAACGCGGACGCTCCGTGATTTTCGCGCCCAAGCAGAGACGCTACTGCCGGATGTGCTTATCGAGCAGCTTGTGAAAAAAATCGATTATCTCGGCTATCTGGATGACGGCACGCCGAAGGGTGAAAGCCGTCAGGAGAACGTCCGAGAATTTATCGGCGTGGCGCAGGCGTATCAGTCGGTTGGCCTTGCTGGCTTTCTCGAAGAAGTGGCGCTTATTTCTGATCTCGATAACCTGAATGCCGGTGACGATGTAGTTACCCTCATGACTCTGCATGCAGCGAAAGGCCTTGAATTCCCGGTGGTCTTTATGGCCGGTATGGAGGAGACGATCTTCCCGCATTCCCGTTCGCTTTACGACCAAAGCGAGATGGAAGAAGAGCGCCGGCTCTGTTATGTCGGCATGACGCGGGCACGCGAGGAGCTGTACCTGCTTTACGCTCTGTCGCGGTCGCTCTACGGCGGCGAGCAGCATAACATCCCCAGCCGTTTCATCGGTGAGATCGCGGGAGAACATGTCGAAGAGCAGACGGTAATGCCGTCGTTCGGGCGCCATGAATTTGAGAATGAGCCTTTTGAGGAGCCTATCGCACTTTCGCAGACGTACGCTGCAGATGAGCCGCGCTATATACCCGATTTTACCGAAGGCGATGCCGTACAGCACGAAATATTCGGGCAGGGCACTATCGTCGAACTGAGCGGCGACGTCGCGGCGGTATATTTCAAAGGCAAAGGGCTTAAAAAGCTCAATATCGCTTTCGCACCTCTGGAGAAGTTATCGTGAAACGTCGTCTCAAACGGTTTGCTGGGACTATCGGATTTTGGGCAGCATGGCCGCTTTGGTGGATGTTGCTGCATGATACCCAGCGGACGCGCATCCTCTGTACGTACGGCGACGAAATCCTGTTAGTGCTGCCGACGCTTGCCATGAACAAGTGGAGTTTGCCCGGCGGCGGTATCAGGAAGGGTGAGGACCCGGCAGCGGCGGCATGCCGCGAACTGCACGAGGAGCTTGGCATAAAGATTACGCCAGACATGCTACGGCTGCTTGCCACTGAACCGGTAAACGAAGACAGCGGCATACCGTATCACTGCCATTACTATGTGGCGGCCTTTTCGGAGCGTCCCATTCCGCGTTCCGTCCTCGAGATCGCCGACGTACGCTGGCTGTCCAGGGAAGACGCCGGGAGCATCGTGACCCAGCAGATCGTCAAACGCGCCCTGGCACTTTGGGAAGCACACTGATTTTGGTATACTACAGAGCGTACTTTGTGCGCATCATGTATTGGCGGATGTACAGGGTATTGTTCTAGATTATGCAACCGCAACATCGTTTTCCTCTCGGTCTTGATCCGGCGCTCATGGAATCATCACGTGGTCGCTTCAGGAGTTTTATTGAGCATCCGTTCGGATGGCCGATCGCTATTTTTGTTGCCCTTGTCATCCTATCGACGGGGCTGATTTGGTGGCTGCTTGCGCGTGGATCCGGCGATCTCACCATTCCTGCTACCGATACCTATATCGCTATCGTTCATCACGACGGCATCACCCAGACGGTCCCGACCAACGAAAAAACCGTTGGCAGCCTCCTGAAACGACTACACATTGCCGTTGAATCAACCGACCGTATCGAGCCGGCGCTTGATGCTGACATCACCAACGATAACTTTCTTATAAACGTGTACCGTTCCGCTCCCGTTTCTATCGTTGCCGATGGGAAGACTACGATTGTCAACAGTGCGGCAGCTACGCCGCGCAGTGTCGTGGCGCAAACAGGTATGACGCTGTACTCCGAAGACCGTGTGACCGCTGCGCTGACCGATAATTTCCTCGCACAGGGAAGCCTGGGATACCGAGCCGTGGTCGATCGGGCTATGCCCATCAATCTTGAACTGTACGGTCAGCCTATCGAAGTACGTACGCACGCCAAAAACGTTGCTCAGCTGCTGAAGGAAAAAGACATCAAACTTACCAAAGACGATACGGTGCGGCCGGGGCTTGATGCTGAGCTAAGTGCTGGCATGCGGCTCGCAGTTGTACGCAATGGCATACAGGTCATCACCGTCGACGAAACGACCCCGTTCCCGACGCAGACCGTCATCGACATGTCGCTTTCTTTTGGTTCGCAGGCAGTGCGTCAAGAAGGCGTGGCCGGCAAAATCACTAATACGTATGAGATTAATGTCCAAAATGGAGTTGAGGTCAGCCGTAAACTCATCCAGTCCGTCAAAGTCGTTGACGCGGTACCGCGTATCATTGCCAAGGGTAATACCGTGAATATCCCCGCCGACAAGCAGGCGGTCATGGCTGCTGCCGGTGTCAGTACGAAAGACTATGCATACGTAGACTATATCTTTTCGCATGAATCACATTGGAATACTGCCGCGGTCAGTGCGACGGGCAAATATGTCGGGCTGGGGCAAACGACGAAAGCGAATTTGAGCGGCCCGTGCCCGAACTGGCAAACCGATGCTGTTTGTCAGACCCGTTGGTTCAGTAATTATGCAGCCTCGCGGTATGGCGGCTGGGTGGGCGCATATAACAAGTGGCTGAAGAGTCACTGGTGGTAAAATAGCGCTATGCCTATCACCCCCGCGCCGAAAAAATCACTCGGCCAGCACTGGCTCCACG
>DAIPYY010000043.1:0-7584 GCA_036782475.1 Candidatus Saccharimonadota bacterium | reverse complement strand
GGGTCAGGGGTTCGAATCCCTTCGGGCGTACCATTTTTGCTTTAGACTGTTCTTATTTGAAATAGGTCACATTGAAATAATCGATGCCGACGGCTGCCGCGGCTTGCTGGTCGTTGATGCTATCTCCCACGAATAAGTATTCGTTAAGCGGTGCACCATCGTAGAGATGCCTCCAGCCTTCGGGGTGGGGCTTGATATACGCCACGCTGTCCCTGGTCGCCATTGCAGAAAATGCACTTATCAGACCTACATCCTCCAGGACATACCGGGCGGTCGCCTGTACATTGCTCGTCCATAGGCCAAGCCAAATTCCGGCTGCCGCCAAATCTGTCAGTGTGGCTATAAGTTCGTCGTGGGGCATATAGCCAGTACGCGCCGCTTCGAAGTCGCGAGCCCACTGAACGATAGTCGGCAGTGCTTGCCGATGAGCATCGACGTATTCATTGAAGACATGACCGAACACACGGTTTTCACGCACGATGGCGGTATAAAACGATTGCTCATCCTTCTCGGAAAGGCGCATATCAAGCTCTTGGTAGCCTTCGTCCCAAGGCAGATTGATATGGGCGATGGTTGCATCCAAATCGAGCACCAGGTGGGTGTAACTCTTTGTTTCTACCAACTCCCGGAGTCGGTCAACCTCAGTTATTTGTCCCACGTTAGATGTTTCGGTCATATTGTCCAGTAATCTCGTTTAAAATTCTGATGTAAGCGGGGCGGCGAAAAGTTTTTCGACCTCGGTATGCAAATCACTACCCTGGTGAATAATATTGTAAATCGCTTCTATGATGGGTAGCTGCAGGTCATGATCACGAGCAAGTCGCATGAGTGCTTCGGCCGTGTAGTAGCCCTCGGCGAGCTTATCGAACGTCTTGCCACGGACATATGCCTCGCCGAACGCTCGGTTGTGCGAATATGGTGAAAATACCGTCGCTTCATAGTCCCCGAGATGCGCTAAGCCATATGCTGAGCGCTCATCCCCGCCGAGTGCCGTGATGAATCGCGCCACTTCGCGGGAGCCCCGCGAAATCAATGCGCCCTTGAGCGATGACATGTCCGCTCCATCCAGTAGTCCCGCCCCGATGCCAATGACGTTTTTGGCCGCCGCACCAATTTCCGTACCGATGAGATCAATTCCGTAGTACATGCGGATCAGCTTGCTCGAAAATCGATTAACAAGCGCGTGTCTCACATCGTCATCCGTGCTATCAATTACCATGCAGGTTGGTACACCGCGCAGTAGATCCTGCACATGCCCAGGACCCACCCAAACTGCGATTTTATTGCATTTTCCAATATACTCACCCGTCACTTCCGTGAGTCGCTTCCCTGTTTCTATCTCGATACCTTTCATGCAGAGCACGAATGTTTTATCTCGGGGCTTTAGTGCAGCGACCTCAGCCATCAACCCCCGCAAATTTTGCGCCCCGATGGATATGACGACTGTATCATTTTGCAACGCTGTAGCAATATCGGCTTCCAGCTGTATATCTTCCGGCAGGTCCATTAGAGTGCCGTGCCGAGATTGCTGCCAAGCCTGCATAGTCGGCGAATCGCCCGGCTCATACAGCGTCACCGCTTCGCCGATTGAATCAAGATAGTAGGCGATCATCGATCCCCATCGCCCACATCCAATAACTGAGACACCTGTGTGCTCGCTTCTACGATCTTTCACGAAGACTTATTATACACAAAAAGCGTTTGTAAACAGCGTGGTGTTGTGAAATAACCACATATGTAGGCGCAAACGTCGAAAGCATAGTATACTGGTAGCCACGATGAGGGTAGCAGTAGTTGGGACTGGCTATGTTGGCTTGGTGACGGGCGTGTGCCTGGCAGATGTCGGGCATACGGTCGTATGTATCGATAATAATGCCGCGAAGGTCGCCGAGCTGAAAGCCGGGAACACACCGATTTTCGAGCCGGGGCTTGCGGACGTACTCAGGCGTACTATCGAAGCGGACCGTATTAGTTTTACGACCGACCTTGCTGCTGGCGTTGCCGATGCTACTGTCGTATTCCTCGCCCTGCCGACACCACCACAAGAAGATGGATCGGCAGACTTAAGTGCCGTGCTGGCGGTCGCAAAAGAACTCGGCAAACTTGAACGTCCCGACTTCCAGGTCATCGTCGATAAGAGCACCGTCCCGGTCGGAACAGCCGAAAAGGTCACTGACATCGTCAAGAAACAAGGTGGCAAGAATTTCACCGTGATTTCCAATCCTGAATTCCTGCGCGAAGGATTCGCCGTAGACGATTTCATGCACCCGGAGCGTATCGTCGTTGGGACGGAAGATGAAGAAGCGAAGCGTCTTATGACGATGCTCTACGCACCCTTCGTCGACGAGCAGCATCCGCTTATTATTACCGATACAACCACCGCTGAACTCGCAAAGTATGCTGCTAATACGTTTCTGGTAACGAAGATTAGTTTTATGAACGAGATCGCCCACATCTGTGAAGAGACAGGCGCCGATGTCGATGCGCTTAGGCAAATCATCGGCAGCGACAGCCGTATCGGCCACAAGTTCCTGTATCCGGGTATCGGCTACGGCGGCAGCTGTTTTCCGAAAGATGTGCGGGCTCTGTACCATATATCCCATGAGTACGGGTATGAGTTCAAAATCCTGAGTGCGGCGCTTGCCATCAATCTCCAGCAGCACAATGTGCCTATCGAACAGCTCCGTGACTATTTTGGCGGCAGCCTGAAAGGCAGGACTATCGCCGTATGGGGTCTCGCCTTCAAGCCGAATACCGACGATATCCGCGAGGCGCCGGCTCTCACTATTATTACCGAACTACTGAAATTAGGCGTGAACATCCGTGCTTACGATCCGGAAGCCATGGATACTGTCCGCGCTCATTATTCACACGCCGATGAAATCACCCTGGCTTATCACAAGTACGCAGCCGTGGAGGGCGCAGACGCACTGCTTGTCGCGACCGAATGGCAAGAATTCAAGGCTGCCGATCTCGACCGCGTGAAAGCAGCACTCAAGCAACCTGTCATTTTCGATGGGCGTAATATATTCGGCCGTGCCGCGATGGAAGCACAGGGTTTTACTTACTTCAGCATCGGTCGGCCGCCTGTACTATCAGCCGGCGCTCAGTAATCTGTTAGTAGCTTGACCCGGCATACCTTTCTCCCCTATACTCAACCTGTTAGGAGTTTTATACAATATGAAATTATGTGTGCAGGTTCCCTGTCTCAATGAGGAAGAGACCCTTCCTCTAGTACTCGAAAAAATCCCTAAAAAAATCAAAGGCATCGATGAAATCGAAATCGTCATCATCAATGACGGCTCGACCGACAAAACCGTCGAAGTTGCCAAGAAACTGGGCGTGAAACATTTCGTCATGCATCCGGTGCGCCGCGGCTTGGCGCAGAGCTTTCAAGATGGCCTCATGAAATGCCTCGAGCTGGGCGCTGACATCATCGTCAATACCGACGGGGATAATCAGTATCCGAGCGAGGACATTCCCCGCCTGATCCAGCCAATCTTAAACGGCGAAGTCGACATGGTGGTCGCGGACCGCCAAGTGCAAAAAATCGTCCATTTCTCAAAAGGCAAGAAGTTTTTCCAGAAGTTCGGCACATGGGTGCTCAACAAAGCCGCCAATACCGACCTGCCCGACGGCCCGAGCGGCTTTCGTGCGTACAGCCGCGAGACCGCCCTCAAGATTTACGTGAACACACGCTTCAGCTACTGCATGGAGACAATCATCCAGGCAGGCAACAGCGGCATCAGCACGAAAGCGATTCCCATCAATGTCAACCCGAAAACCCGTGAATCACGCCTGTTTAACAGCAGCGCCGAGCACGTCATGAAAAGCGGCGCGGCGATCTTCCGTGCATTCGTGATGTACCGACCATACACGTTTTTCCTGAGCGTCGGCGGCGTACTGTTCGTACTCGGGCTCATTCCGTTCGGACGGTTCCTGTGGGGCTTTTTCGACAATGAGGCGGGCGGCCATGTCCAATCACTCATCTTCGGCCTGGTCATCATGATCGGCGCGCTGCTTTGTTTCGCACTCGGCGTTATCGCGGACCTCATCCGCATGAACCGGCTCATCCAGGAAAAACAGCTCGAATTTACCAAAAAACTCTACCTCGAGCAAAAAAAAGCCGAAAAAAAATAATCCCTCTAATCAACGACTGCTCGCACCAACGCGGCGAGTGTGTCTGATTGGGCGGCGCATAACCAGACAATACTTGCGACCAGCAGCGGTAATATGACGAAAAGTTCTACCTTTTTGCCTGTCGTAATGCGCCACGCCCGCACCGGCGGAAAGCCGAATTTGAACGGCAGCGGCAACAGCCACGGCACTCCTTCTTTGGTGAAGGTGTCCATGACAAGGTGAGAGATTACTCCAAGCAGGAATGCCAGCCACACAAACCCTGTGTCGATCGGCGGCAGGATAGGTTGGAACAGTTCAAGTAACAGCCTGGCACCGACAGCAAACGCCACGATGCCAAGGAGCGAATGACACAGGAAACGATGGCCGCCCACCAGTGCACCGAATACTTTGCCGACATATCGACCGACTGGCAGATTGCGCCATAGCGGCGCGGTCGGCTGATCGATATCCGGCGCGATTCCGCCCAGCTGATTCGCGATGAGCGCGGTGAGCGCGGTCGCGGCGGTCATCTGCGCCGGCGGATAGGCAAGTGTCGAAAGCAGAAGCAGGACGAGAGCGGCGGCATCATGGGTGCGAGCGGTCATACTGTTAGTCTAGCAAAGCCCATACCGCTGAGAAAGTTACTCTTCGGACGTTATACGATTTTCGCGGCGAAGCGGCCGGAGATATTGCCTCAAAATTGCGGCTTTTTTATCACCGACGACCTTTATAAGTTCAAACTCGCGCGCCTGCATGACACCGCGCATGCTGCCGAAAGTACGAATGAGTTTTTTGCGGGTGACAGGACCGATGGTCGGGATGTCATCGAGCAGACTCGCTGTCTGCTGCTGCCGCTTCAGGACGGTATGGTACGACACGGCGAAGCGATGGCTCTCGTCACGGATGCGCTGGATGAGTTTGACAGTGTCGGTATAAGGGCTTAGTGTCCGGCCGCCACGCAAGTTTTTGGAATGGGCGCCGGCGTTGAGCTGGCCGACATGCAGGTTGACGACATAAAAATCCCTGTCCAAGCGGACATCGATGCCAGCAATCGGCTCACGGATAAGTTTTTCAAGGTAAGATGTGTCGATAAACGAATCCGCCTTGTGCACGACCATCTCTTCTTCGCGCTTTGCGATACTGACAATCGGGACTGCTACCCCCTGCTCTTTCATCGCCAGAATAGCCGCGGTGAGCTGCCCCATTCCGCCGTCGATAAGCACCAGGCTCGGCATAGTCCAGTTTTTACGATTTTTTTCGCTGAAACGGCGGAAAATCGTCTCATGCATATTGCCATAATCATCATTCCGCTGGGATGTCTTGAATTTGCGATACTCGCCTTTATTGCTCACACCATTCGTAAAGACGACCATGCTCGCTACGACATTCGTACCCGACATATGCGAGATATCATAGCCCTCGATACGTTTTGGCGGATCAGCCAGTCGGAGCAACGTCTGCAGCTGCACGAGTGCCTGGTCTTTGCTGATGTCGAGGAATTCTTTGTCGCTGAAGATGACTTGTTTGCCGAGGTTTTGCAGGGCAAGCAACCGATTCCTGAGCACCGCAGCACGTTCGAATTCCTGCGCTTTCGCCGTCCGCTTCATATCACGTTCAACCTCTCTGATAACGCCGCTGCGACGCCCTTCGATGACCGCGATGAGCTTACGCAGATTCGCGCGGTATTCATCCAGCTCCGTTTTACCCTCTTCCAGGCCGGGATCAAGTCCCAAATGGTAGTCCAGGCTTGCCCGTTTCTGCCCCGTCACACGCCGTGTAGCATAGGGAAAAATCCGGCGCAGCAATTTGAGTGCCTGGCGCACACCGTACGTGCTGAAATACGGACCAAAGTACCGTGCGCCATCATCGAGCGGCCGCCGAGTCATAGAAACAGTCGGGAAATTGCTATCGATATCGATCCGGATATAGCTCATCGCCTTGTCGTCGCGCAGCAGAATATTGTAGCGCGGCATGTAGCGGCGAATCATCTCGGCCTCGAGGAACAGTGCCTCCAGTTCGCTCTCGACGACCATCCAGTCAGTGTCAGCGATCTCCATGACCAGTGCCTCGGTCTTCGGATCACGCGACCTGCTGGCCTGGAAATACTGCCGGACCCGGTTCCTGAGCACCGCCGCTTTGCCGACATACAAAATCTCGCCCGCAGCGTTCTTATGGAAATATACGCCCGGACTTTTCGGCAGCTCCTTTAACTTCTCTTCGACACGTTTTTTCACTATCTCATTTTACCACCGCAGATGATCAAACAGGCTCACCCTTGGTATGTTTTCGTACACTCATCTATGGCGGGCTGCCACGCACCGAACGAAGTCGTAAGTGCAGAGCCAATCGTTGTCGCCGCGGCGGCAAGCCGTTCCTGCTGCTTTATGGGCGAATCGTTGCCAAAGTCGACTTTCAGTTCGATTGATGGACCATCGGGAACTTGACGATTGAAAAAAGGAACATACTTGGTAGGACCGGTTACGGCCTCACCTGAAAGCGCCTGCCAGTTTACCCGCGTGACATCCGCAATTTGGCCTGCTACGCAGGCATCGATAGCGTCTTTTTTCGCCTCGGGGCTATCGGGCAGGAATTCGTGATGGCGCGCGTTATACCACACCTCGTTCTGGCCGCTATTCACTTTTATCGCCAAGCCGTTCTGAGCAACTTGCTCATCAGCAATCACCACATTGATGCCGTTTGCCTGCAGACGTTTGGTCAGTTCTTGGGTAAAGCTATCGATAGTAGCTTCTCGGTTTTTACGCTCATCGTTATATCGTCTCCAAGGCCACCAGTGCTTAGATTCTCTTTGGGCATTTTCTTCATCCGCGCTGATTATTACGGTCGGATTGACTGGTGCGGGTGTCGTCTCCGAGGGCGTCTGGCTCGGGATCAGCGTGGGAGTAGGAGTTGGGATAGGAGGAATTACTGTGGGAGTCGGCGTAAATGTAGGCGCGGGAGTAAGTGTAGGTAAGATCGGCGTGCTTGGCTCCTCGCTCGGATCAGTGCTCGCTATTTCAGAAGGCATAACCGTCGGTGATTCGGTAGCCGTCGCTTGTTCGGTTGGTTCATATGTCGGCTCATCAGCCCACTCTTCGATTGGTTCCTCAGTAGGTTCCTCTTCTTCCGGTGAAGACTCCACTGGTGCGCTTGGCGTTGTCTTTGGCAGTGGCGAGACAGTATGGGATCCGCCCGGAAGGCGATCACCCATAACAAAAGTATCGCTCTCAGCATCCAGGCCGAGCCAACGGGGGACTTGTGACCCTGCCGTAACAATTAACGCTCCAAGCGCTAAGACTCCCGCCGCTACAATAAGCCGCTTACCGGGTAGCGAGTTCTGAGATAACAGCGCATCTTTTCTGCTTTCCCCGTTATTTTCAGGTGATATCCTGGAAAATGCGATAGTCGAATCTACAGAACCAGGGATAGGCCCATCATTCAGCCCGGAGCCTGGGATGTATGTGCCGG
>DAIPYY010000042.1:0-7637 GCA_036782475.1 Candidatus Saccharimonadota bacterium | reverse complement strand
CATACGGGCACAGAAGCCACGTGAAGAGGAAATTACTACTTCAGGACCCGCAGGCTCGTACTCTCAAGCTTCACGACGCCGTTTTCGCTCGGTACACCGAGCGAAAATACGTATTTATAATTCCCGGAGAAAAACGGCGTATAGTTTGGCGAAGCAGGCTGGAGCTGCTGCAGGTTCTCGTTGTCAAATTCCACGACCGTCAGTTTGCCGCCTGACACATAACTCAGCCGGTATCCATCCATCCACTGCACGCCCGTCTGCGGCGCATCGATGGCCTGCGCCAGTGTAAAACGATGCGTCGTGATATTCTCCGCGTCATAAACCGCACATGTCTGGCCGTTCGCTGCCAGGACGAACCGGGCATTGCCCGAAAACGCTACCTGCGTCGGTGAAACCACCGCCAAAAAGCGCCAGGGCTTAGGAAAACTGTTGCCTGCCACCTGCTGGTCGAGTGGATCACGGTAGAGATATATGCCCGTGAGCGTATTCGCGCCGACCGCGACGTACCACTTGCCGGCATAGGTAGCGAGATTGAGCGGATATGAAGTCGCCGAAGCAGGCAAACGCCGAAGCACCACCCGTCTGGATCCCTGACGGAGTACGACATTCACCACTTCGCTCGCCTGTTTGTCGGTAGGAGACAGTTCGGCGATATAGAGGATCGTGTCGCTGCCGTATGTTTTGTAGGCTCGCACCCGCTCCACCGCATCGACGAGCGTTTTGCCGTCGCTGTCGAAGGAACGCAGTATTTTAGTCTCGGAATTATACGCATAAAATTTGTCGTATTTCTGATCGAACAACGTCAGTTCGTCTGTTGCCGCCAGCGAAAATTTGCTGGTCAAATTGAGCGCAAGGGCACCGTCGCCGCGATCGAACATGATATATTCATGACCTTCCGCACCGTTCAGTGTGTAGGTATGCCGCAGCAACAGATGGCGGTTATCGTTCGCCCAGCTTATCGGCAGCCAGCTCTCCGCGCCGGTGCTCGTGGTCGATATACCTTCGGCGATGGTTACTTCCTGCACGACAGGCTTGTCGGGGCTTTTAAGGTCGTAGAGCGTGAACAGCCGGGGTGAACCAGCGTCGTTCGGCTTGAGCAGCAGCCATCGTTTGTCGGGACTCTGCGACGCGAGAACCGGCGCCGACGTGAAACTGGCGACTTCGGTGGTTTTAAGCTCCTTAGGGAAGAGCATCGCATAATCAAGCCGCTGGACATCACCCCCCTGGACCGTGAAATCATGCTGCCAGGTACGATATCCTTCCGCGTCCAAACGTACGCTGTAGTCTCCGCTCTGGAGCGTCAGACGGGCATTGGTCTTTTCGGATTCACGCTCGCCGTTGAGTGTCAGCGTCGCGCCCTCGGGCGTGCTCGAAATAAAAACAAGGCCGTTTTGCTTGACCTCTCCTTCGCTGCCAAGCGAATACCCGTACGAATAGTAAAGCATGATAAGCGAAGCGAATCCGATCGCTATCGCGATAAGACCGTAGCCGATCAACAGAAGTATGCGATGGCGGTGTTCCGCCTTTGGGTCGAGAAATTCCATAGTTACGTGTATACAATTATACCACTTTTGCGGCGCCCCGGCAGGCGGAATCATACAAGGCACCCCAGCGGCAAACGTATTCTTTGCAACATCGACAACGATTAAACAGGGGCAAATTTACCAATAATCCCCTTGCGCGTCAGCATCCATAAGCGCTATAATGCAGCCAGAAAAAGGGAACAACAAAAGAGAAAACCTATGCACAAACAAATCATCGAAATCAATGGCCATCATTATGATGCGGTGAGCGGCATATTACTTACTACTGACGGCATCCTTCCTCGCGCGACCGCCGAAGATCATGATGCCCAAGCCAATACGCATTTTTCGAATGTCCGGCGGACAGCGCCGAAAGCGCATGTCAAAACGGTGACCGAGAAGCCAAAAGCCAAAGCCGCCCATCCGGTAAAACCTTCTACGACGCTGATGCGCAGCGCCGTCAAGAAACCGGCTCCCGCGCCGATTCATGTCCAACACGTTCTCCCTGAAACGCCGCCCCCGATCGCGCATACCGTCGATACCAAAAAATCCGTCTCGAGCGTCAATTACGCACGGCTCGAACGTGCCCAGTCGACAGCCCGCAGCGAAAAAGTCAGCCGGTTCCAGGCCGGCGAGAAGTCCAAGAATTTCGCCACACAGTACGCTCATGTCCCCGTGCAAATCGCTCCCGAGAAGCCCGAGGAAACGGTCGAGCCGGTACCGGCGCCGGAGCGCACCAACAATCCGCTGGATATGTTCTCCGAAGCGCTTGCCCAGGCGAGTAACTTCGTCGACGTCAAGGCGCACAGCGCCGCTTACCGCAAACATGCCAGGAGGCACTTCGCGAGCATGGCGGTCGGCGTGACGGCACTGCTTGCCCTCATCGGTTTTGCTGCCTATATCAATACCCCCGACCTGCAAATCCGCGTCGCCGGCATGCGTGCCGGTGTCAGTACCGCGAGCATAGACTTTGACAAAGCAGGCTTTGCCTATACCGGTGTCAGCGCCACCCCGACGAAACGCGTCATCGGCCTCTCGAAAGGGGCGGCAAGCTATCGACTCACCGAAGAAGCGACAAACTGGGACGGTGAAACCATGATCAAAAGCGTCTCGTCGGTGCATGCGAACGGCTCGCCCAATTACACCACCGTCAAAGCCGGGAAGAGCACCGTGTATCGCTTCGGCAAAACTGAAGCGACATGGGTCAAAAACGGTACATGGTATACACTCAGCGGCAATAGCGTAGTCTCGGACAGCCAGCTTCGTTCGCTCGTCCAGAACAGTTAAGTATCGAGAGTATCCAAGTTTGTCCGAGCCACTTCCCGGAGCATATCGACCGGATAAATCACTGCGGCCACCGCTTCGGCGACCTGCTTGCGCCTCTTTTTGCTCAATCTTGAGCCCAAAGGAGCGATATCCGTGACACCTTCCGGCGACGGGGGTGAAAAATCCTCAACCTTGCGCTTAAGGTACTCATCCCGCAGCATCTGATGCATAATAATGACCGTCGTAAGGGCCAGGTCGGCCGCTTCATCCGGGACGCTGGCGGCGCGGCTGCGGCGTTCCGCCGCTACGAGCTGCGTGAGCAACTTCACGTTCGAGAAACCGCATAGCCGCTCGATTTTGGTCGTGCTGAGCGGGGGCAGCAGATCGGGTCCTTCGGTTTCCAGCTGTACGATGAGCGCATCGTATGTCGACTCCGTCAAACTTGGATGAGAGGGCGGGGTAATGGCAGTTATCTCCGGTGATTCACTTGGCATAAGTTTTTATTATATACATAAAATGTAATTATGTCAATACCTCCGTCCCGCTCCCTTTCTGTACAGCGCAGGCGCCACGCTCCGCTGTTATCTGTTATACTGTCTACCATGACAACAGTACGCACCCGTTTTGCCCCCAGCCCGACCGGCTTTCTCCATGTCGGCGGCATCCGCACCGCGCTTTTCGCTTGGCTCGTCGCCCGGCAGGCCGGCGGCCAATTCATCCTCCGGCTCGAAGATACTGACAAAGTCCGCGAGGTACCCGGGAGTCGCGAACACCTCATCGCCAGCCTGAAAGCACTCGGGCTGCAGTACGACGAAGGACCCGATATCGGTGGATCCTACGGTCCGTATGTCCAGTCGGAACGGCTCGACCGCTACAAACAGTGGGCAGAGAAACTCATCGCCGCCGGCAGAGCCTATGCCGACCCGTATACCCCCGAGGAAGTGCAGCAGTTCCGCGAGCAGGCCCAGGCAGCGAAGAGACCGTTCCTGTACCGTGATTTTCGCCCGGAAAACCCGCCCGCATGGGACGGCACCCGGCCGCTTCGCTTCAAAAGTGAGCCCAAAGCATACAGCTGGCATGACGAGGTCATGGGCGACCTGTCGACCGGCCCGGAAGTCATCGACGACTTCATCCTCATCAAAAGCGACGGCTATCCTACCTACAACTTCGCCCATATCATCGACGACCTCGAGATGGAAATAACGCACGTCATCCGCGGACAGGAATTCATCAGTTCCGTGCCGAATTACCTCAACCTCTATGAAGCTCTCGGCATCGAGCGGCCCATCCTTGCGACTATGCCGCATATTCTGAACGAACAGGGGAACAAGAAGCTCGGCAAGCGCGACGGCGCCAAAGACGTCCTCGATTACATCCGCGACGGGTATTTACCCGAAGCCATGGTCAGTTTTATCGCCACGCTCGGCTGGAACGACGGCACAACCCAAGAAGTCTTCACGCGCGCCGAACTTATCGAGAAGTTCTCCCTGGACAGGGTAGGGCGGAGCGGTGCTCGTTTCGACGAAAAGCGCCTCATCTGGGTGAATGGTCATTTCATCCGCGAGCTGCCGCTCAGTGAGCTTTCCCGCCGCGCTGAGTTTTTCTGGTCCGAAACCGCCAAAAAGGCCGATGAAGCGTATAAACGCCAAGTACTTGCACTGGCTCAGGACCGCTTAAAAACCCTTGCGGATCTCCCCGGCCTTACCAGCTACTTCTTCGAGGAGCCAAAAGCTGAACAATCGCTCATCAGCGAGAACAAGCAGCTCAAGAAACTGAGTGATGACGACATCAAGCGTCTCATCGGCGCCGCCCACAGCAAGCTAGCGGCACTAACAGACTGGAGCGCCGAGACTCTACAGGCGGCCCTCAATGAGCTCCTCGAGGAAACAGGCGAGAAACCCGGCGTCCTTTTCAGTCTCATCCGCATCTATACCACCTGGGCACCATTCAGCCCACAGCTCAATGACACCCTTGCTCTGCTGGGGCGCGACCGCACGCTCGGACGCCTGATGACGGCATAATATTGACAAAATTAACCATAAGTGCTACAATAGAACTATACCCCTATGTCAGCAGAATCAATAGATCGCCAGTTTGTTGATGCCCTGGAAGACCCCTGCGGCTTCGTGGTGGGCGATACGGCAATACTCAAAGAAAAACGCCGGGAGTATTTCAGACGCCTGCACCCGCTCCTGGGGAAAGGACTCGACGCCGTCATCAATCAGCCCGATAGCGCCAATTATCGCAGCCTTTTGAAGTTGATCGGATCGGAGTTCATACTGGAGACCAGGCGGCAGGACCCGTCCCGGCCGATTACGCGCCTGGCCGTGGGGACCGCTTTCGCCGAGTACACCGGGCATGATTACGCTTCGTTCACGGAGCAAACGGCCGATTGGTGTCGCTTTACCGGCCGGTACATGCTCGACGTTCCGGCACTCGGCGCGACGGCTTCCGGCAGTGCGGCGACCGCTTTTCTGGTACTGCGCGATTATGCCACGGGCATCAATCCCAACCATGATTTGTCGCTTCGTTTTGGCATGACGGAGGAGGGAATAGTCGATGAAAACGATCCGTTATACCTTGCTCCCGTAGGAAAACATCCGGCTGTATTTGCGCCGTTTGGCAGCATCAGCCCGAAACTATAGCGTTTTTCAGATTCCATCAGCGGCAATAGCCTGGTACAATAGTGCTTATGGATAGTGATTTTCGTGGTGGGCGAAAACCAAAAACAATCGAACCGCTCAACGACCTGACCACCCCAAAACTGCCCGATTTTTCGGCGATTGCTGACGATAACACGACAGCAGACGGTAGTATCGTCGAGGATGATACCGACACCGTCAACCAGGGTACGGCAGAGTCTGTTGTCACGACAGCGGAAGAAGCCGCCCCCCGGCCGAAGAAAAAATCATCGTTCTGGAGCCTGCAGTGGGGCCTTGGTAAGCGTCCGACCATCATCCTGGCAGTTATTGCCCTATTACTCATCGGTGGCGGTATCGCCGGCGTCTTTTTGACGCATCCCGGCAATCAAGGGGGCACGTTTATCAGCAAGAAACCGGTATATACCCCGAAAATCACTACCGTTGCAAACAATCTGAGCGGCCTGCAGGTCGACGCAAGCGTTAACACCCGGCCAGTCACAGGGGTAATGATAGAGAATAGCACCGATGCGCGTCCCCAAAGCGGGCTCGACCAAGCCGGTGTCGTGTTCGAAGCGATTGCCGAAGGCGGCATCACACGGTTCCTCGCGCTGTTCCAGGACAACACCCCCGATTACATCGGTCCGGTCAGAAGCGCGCGCCCGTACTACGTACAGTGGTGCATGAGCTTCGACTGCGCGCTCGCTCATGCCGGGGGCAGCCCCGAAGCGCTTCAAAACATCGTCGACTGGGGGACGAAAGACCTCAACCACAACGCAAGTGCTTTCTGGCGCGTGACCAGCCGTTACGCCCCGCATAACCTCTATACCTCGATCGCGAAACTGAACGAATATGAAGCATCCAGAGGCTACGGCACCCCGAACTTCACGCCCCTGGCACGAAAAACCGACGCCGGCAGCAAGACGCCGGACGCCGGCAGCATCGATATCGCGATTTCGAGCGCGTCATTCAACAGCCACTACGATTACGACGCGGCGACCAACAGTTACGCCCGTTCCCAGGCCGGCGCAGCACATACTGCCATCGACGCAAGCGGTGCTTCGACGCAGTTAAAACCGAAAGTCGTCGTCGCGATGGTGATGCAGTACGGTATCGCCTCCGACAAGCATTCGCAGTACGGTGTGACAGGATCGGGCGAGGCCTTCGTGTTCCAGGACGGCACCGTCACGAAAGGCACATGGAACAAGGCCGACCAAAGGGGCGCGCTGGAGCTCAAGAACGCCGACGGCTCGCCGTTCAAGATCAACGCCGGGCAGACCTGGTTCGTCGCCGTATCAACCGCTTCAAAGGTAACGTACAGATAGGATAGATTGATGGACTTTTTCACCAAATACCGCCGGCAAATGTCTCGCCATATCGTCCTCCCACTCGTCCTGCATGGGCTCGCGACCTTGGGTGCCGGCTGGTATGTGTACCGGACACTGTTTACAGAAGCGCCGCTTATCAGCGCGCTGATCGTCGTGGCAGTGTACATCGTGGGCGCGGTATTCGTCTGGGCGTTCATCTTGCGCGACAGCATCGAACCGGTTCGAAACCTCTGGGACGTCATCCAATACGTCGCACCCAATAGCGACCAGCATGTTTCCCCCGATATCGATAGTACCCGTATCGGCCGTGATATGATCGCCACGCTTGCCAACCACGTCTACCAACTCGCCAGCGTCGTCGACGATGTCGAACGCACGGCGAAAGTGCATGTCAATGACATTCATGCCAGTTTCGTCGCAAACGCGCTGCCGCTGCCGCTGAAGCAAAGGAAAATACAACCTCAAGTGAATAATCGGGCTTAGCCCGGTCGTTTCCCGCCATAAGCGGATGTCGACCTAAAACCATAGCAAGGGAATAGTCTGTCTATTGGGAGGAGTATATGAAAGATCGAAAGCGACAGCGGGAAAATCGGCGATGTAAAGAAGAAAAACTGGATATTCGGGATTATACAGGCGTTCTTGACCCGACACCATACTACGCTGTCCTAAATATGAGGAACGGCTATTATTATGCCCGAAAGCAAAAATCAGGGAGGAAGGAGGTGACGATGAATGGAGAATCAGGGACTGTTTGAAGCGCTCTTTGGAAAATGCAAGGACTGTACGATTTCGATCATGACTTTGCCCGACAAGCAGATCCGGCACTACCCGGTCGAACAACTGGAAAAGTTTTATGAAGATGCCGCCGAGCTTGGAAAGGC
>DAIPYY010000041.1:0-7745 GCA_036782475.1 Candidatus Saccharimonadota bacterium | reverse complement strand
TGCTCCCGTTTCCTTGTGACCCGAGCGACGGATTGCTCGCGACTGTTCCTTTTTGTTGATAAGTACTATACATGCCGATAGCACTCAGGCGCGCATAAGCAAACGCTGCGTTCTTTTTGACGATATCGTAGCGGTAGTTCACATTAAAGTCACCCAAGACAATAATCGGCCGGTCTTTTTCCTTGAAGCTTTTCAGCTTCTTGACCAAGGCATCCATGCCCTTTTTATAGATAGTGAGCCGGGTTTTGTTCTTTGTATTGGGCGATCCTCCGGCCTCGACACTCGCGACAGTATGCAAGTTCGCCACATAAAAGCTGCGGCCGGTGGCTTTATCGCGGAGCCTTACCCATGTGATATATTTGGCTGAAACCTTCGCGTTATTTCCCGTAGTATCTTTGATGTCCTTTTTGGTGTCGCTCGTCTTGACGTATCCTTTTTCGACGAGCTTGAATTTGCTTTTGTTCCAGAGTATAGGCAGGCTGGCCGCAGACGAGCCATCGTAAGTGTAATTTTGGACGTAGCCTTGATATTTACAGTCAGAACAGAGAAGAGCCTTTTTTATATTCTTCCGCTGCGCCGGCTTATGGGCCTCTTGTATGCCGATTATGTCACTATTCGCGCCGAGCTTTTTGATGGATGTGCCGACGTTAGTCTTATTGCCGTAATAACTATTCCAGGTGGTAGCGGTGAAAGTTGATGAGTCAGCGGTGGGGGTGGCGGCCTGGCTCCGGACAAGAAGATACACGCCAAGTCCGCCGACTATCACGGCACCCAGTAGCGCCAAGATTTTTTGAGTGGAGACATTTCTAAGGCCGAACATAGTTCTCTGGCGGCCAGTACTTCGGTGACCATTCACTATGACATTGGACGCTTTAGTATTCTTTACTGTCTTTTTGGTGTTCGTGTTTTTCGCGGTTTTCTTTGTCTGCATTTTTTGAGCCATTTCCTTGGTGCTCATCTTATGTTATGGACGTACTTTACCATAAGCTATTCAAGGCCGCAACTTACTCTTGACACACGTGGTAAAAGGCTTATGATTAAGGTAGTTCGTGCGTCATGCGGCGCTTGAAACAAACACCTTTAAAAATAATACGTGTTCTGTGCCGGGAATAGGCCTGCCTGTTGGCTTGTTTTGCCGGTCGTCTCTCATTGACGCTTCACCCGCCGCGGGTGGGCGCGCACGAAGCAAAACCGGGCTCGTAGGCCCGGTTTTTGTATTCTTACTCTCTCGCTGTATAATTGTCTCTGTTCGTTCCAAACGAATCTATAGGGGAGTAGCTCAATGGTAGAGTAGCGGTCTCCAAAACCGTTGGTTGCAGGTTCGAGTCCTGTCTCCCCTGCCAAGTAGAACGTTCAGACAATTTGAGTACAGTAGCAAACGGTTCGTTAGGTGTAAAACGGACCGTTTTGCCTTTTAATTCGAGGTTCGATAGTACAAGTTTCAATAGTTCACGCTTTTCATCGTGGCTGGCTACTTCAAATATCTTTTCGCCGTGTTTGAATAGCTGTAATAGATACGTAGCCGTTACATAAAAGCTTTTATCAGCTTCTTCAATCCTTTCAATTTGCTGTTTGATACGGCTTATCTCCTGATCATAGCGAAGCTTGTTTTCCGTATAATCATCTGGGGTAATACTCGTGGATTGAGATCGACCTTCGCCGCACTCCAGACCAGATGGTGAAAGAACTTGTGTCACCGCAAGCATTCACAGACAAAAACTAGCATCTGCTACAACAGCATTAGAAGATTCGTGTTTCAACGCTTGCGAGGAGACAGGAGTCTTCTTTGTTTTCTACAGTATACAACCCTAGCGGTCTCCGAAAAGTAATTTTTTACGTTTTTCAGATTTAGTGGCCTTGTCTTTACGTAATGGATGCTGAGATTCGGATTGACCCATATACCCCTAGGGGTATATGGAAATATAAATAACACTCTGCAACCTCGCGCTATCCGCCGTCTCAAGATCATCGAAGGTCAGATCCGTGGTTTACAAAAGATGGTCGAGGATGACAAGTATTGTATCGACATCATCACCCAAGCTTCGGCGATAAAAGAAGCTTTGTCTAGTGTTGAAGACTTGCTGCTCGAGAATCACCTGCGTACTTACGCTATACGTCAGATCAAAATAGGTGAGAATGATAAAGCAACCGAAGAGATACTCAAAGTATATAAACTAAAGCGTAAGAAATAAAATAGCCCAAGAAGGAATAAATATGGCAAAACTGTTGTATGTGTTGTCGAAAAGTGGCCATACTGACAGGAGATAGTAGCGGAGTAGCCGCATGGGTAGCCAAAGAGCTAGGTATCAAAGAGTACTTTGCCGAAGTTTTGCCATAAAACAAAGCTACAACAGTTAAACAACTCCAAGCTGATGGCAGTCGTGTTGCTATGGTTGGCGATGGGGTGAACGATGCACCGGCACTGACACAGGCTAATATTGGCATTGCGATTGGAGCTGGCACCGATGTAGCGATTGAGTCAGCCGGAATCGTGCTTGCTAGTAGTGATCCGCGTGGTGTCGCAAAGATTGTTACGTTATCGAAAGTCACCTACCGTAAGATGTTACAAAATCTGGCATGGGCGACGGGCTACAATGCCTTAGCTATCCCACTAGCTGCTGGTGTCGCCGCTGGAGTTGGATTTATGTTGTCGCCTGCTACTGGTGCGGTGTTGATGTCGCTTTCGACGATTATCGTTGCGGTCAATGCTCAGCTCTTGCGACGAATTAAGTTATAAGGGTATGGTTCATTTTAGCATGCTGTTAACCTAGATAAACCAATCACTATTTTATACGGGTTGCTTGATTCTGTCGTTAAAAACAAAATCTTAAACCTGTTAGGCGATTAGGTCCACAGGCAAAATTAAAAACTCGTATAGACGGAAGCGAGATACGCGGTGCTTACTTTGAGCGGATAGTGGCCGTAATCAAGGACGAGAGAGAAGCCTAGAGTTACTTCTGAGAGTTAGCAAAAAAGACCGTATTGAGTCACGGTCTTTTTGCTTGATTTAGGTTGTTACGCACATGGACACATATCTTACCTCCTATATTATGGTTTGATCTACCGGTTAGATCACGAAATTAAACACCAGCTGTCTGGTTGGCTGCGGCATGCTCGGCGATATCGCATTTGCTGTCTGGATGTGAGCAAAATTGTGATATATGACGGTCGATTTGGTCAAAAAGCGGTACGATGGTGACTTTATTGAGCGAATAGTAGCGGTGTTTACCGTCGCTACGTAGCTGGACGAATTGACAATCCAGTAGCTGGTTGAGACTACGTGAGACAGCCGACTGTTCGATACCAGTTGCTTCGGCAATCTGATTGACGCTACGAGACTCGTTTCGCAACAAATAGCGAATAATCTCTAGTCGGCGGCTGCCGGACAGGGCGGCGAACAATGTTTCGTATGAAGTATTTGTCATATGTACAATATAGCATATGGCATTTTGTTATACAAGCCTTTATAATGAATATGGATAAACAAACTTAGCGAGAGGGGATACTATGCGCGGATACAGCGGCAATATCGAACAACTAACAATTGAAAACACAAACTTTCGACAAGTGCTCTACACGGGTCAGCACGCTCAATTAGTGCTAATGAGCCTAAAGCCCGGTGAGGAAATCGGTGAAGAAATCCATGGTGAAAACGATCAGTTTTTCCGTTTCGAAGCCGGACAAGGTAGAGTAGTTATCGACGATAATGAATACAGAGTAGGCGACGGCTCAGCTATCATCGTACCAGCTGGCGCTCGTCACAATGTTATCAACACCTCGGAGTCAGAGGATCTAAAACTCTACACACTCTACGCACCATCACACCACAAAGACGGCATCGTTCGCGCTACTCGCGATGAGGCGATGGCAAACGAAGAAGATTTTGACGGTGTCACTACGGAATAGTTTAGCCAGCTAGGGTTGGATAACGCGGGAATAACATATAACCATGAACTCAGTGACACGATGCGCTGAACTCTTAGATTTAGATTGATCTCTGCACCACCCCAGACCAGATAGTAAAGAGCTTGTGACGATGAAGTCAATCTAATCTCTACTTAGCTTGCTGTTTTTTAGATAGTCTCGCATTACAGCGAATACCATTAGTCGCTTGCGAGGGCCAGCACCACGGGGCTTACGATAATCGCATATAGAGTCAATACAGTGAAAGCTATGAGTGTGCCGCCAATATAGTAGTACCAATTAGACCAAAACAAGATAGCTGGCAGTAGCGTTATAGGTAAAACACGAACTAGTATCACGCGCACTAGTGTGTCGTAGTACCTTCTAAATCTCTTATATGCCGAAGAGCGAGCTGCTTGATGTGCGCGCAGATAGTCAGCATAGTCCTTTACGGCAATTGTTTCGGTGTACTTCAGATGCTCGTAGACTGACTCTTGTTCTGTATTGTCGTACAGCCCATAGAAACTCTCTTTTGATCTAAAGAATGCGTGGTGGATCACAACAAGAATCCAGTCGATAGCCTGAGACAAATGTAGGTAGACAAGACCGAATGTAAGTCCGGCACCTAAGGCTAGATACTCCATACTATCTATCATATCATTTGCACCATTTTTCCAGTCTTATGAAGCGCAGCATTTCTCGGACTAACGAGGCATCGTCTATGCGACGCATTAGCTCGCAGCTATCGTTCTGGGATAGGATATTCAAGCTACCTTCATATAGTATGTCGTCGATGATAGCTATCTTTCTATGGTGTCCGTGAGTAAACAATACCCTCACGCCTATGCTCTGCATCTCTCCGATAACTGCAAGTGCTTGATCCTGATATTGCAAATCTTGCTCATCGATAGGCTTAGTATTCACGACGACCTCAACTCCACGTTTCCTTATTTTTGATATGATACGAAGCAACGAATCAGAACGACGTCGAGTGATGAATGGGCTCTCTATAACTACGCGACGTTTAGCACCCCGAAGATCTTTATAAAACCTATCATAAAATGTAGACTGGTCATAAAGAGAAGATGAAGTTAGCCTAAACATTTCCGACTCCTAAAATAGCGTTTTCGCTAACAGAGTAAAAAGTTCTATCTTCATCCATGTACCCCTGCCACGTTAGAAAAGAAGGCGCCTCTCAGGGCGCTTTTTGTTTGAAATGAGGTCTTATATCGTGAAAACTGCCCTTGTTTAGGGCAGTTTTGATTACTTTGCACGGTCTATTTACGGAGTGATCGTTGTGCCTGATTTGCCTTCGAGTACCTCTGTGACGCGGTCGAGCGAGCCGATTGATGCCGTTCGGCCACTTGAACGTACGAATCCTACGGCGGCCTGGACTTTGGGTAGCATGCTGCCGGCACCGAATTGGCCGTCACTGGCATACTTTTCTATCTCAGCTGCAGTTATCTCATGCAGCGGAGTCTCGTCCGGCTTACCATAATTAATTGTGACTTCATTGACTGCCGTTAGAATGACGAGTCGGTCGGCGTGGATCATATCGGCGACGACTGCGGCGCTAAAATCCTTGTCGATGACTGCTTCAATGCCGTTCAGTCCCTTATCTTCGGTCATGACGACGGGGACACCGCCGCCTCCGGCCGTGATAACCGTGACTCCTCCGGCGAGCAATGTCTCGACGGCGGAAGCCTCGATAACCTGCTTCGGTTTCGGTGAAGGCACTACCCGGCGCCAGCCCCGGCCGGCATCTTCTTTGACGACAAAATGCCTGGCTTCGGCCGCTCGCACAGCGGCCTCTTCTGTCGTATAGAACGGTCCGATTGGCTTCGATGGGTTTTGGAACGCAGGATCATCCTTGTCGACAAGCATCTGTGTCACCAGGGTAGCAGCCGTGTTCGGCATGCCTTGGTTGCGAAACTCGTCGATAAGCGCCTGCTGCAGCCAAAAACCGATCATGCCCTGACTCATCGCGACGCATGAATCGAGCGGTAAGGTCGGCGTCTCCTCGGTGTTCAGTGCCTCCTCATGGAGAACAATATTACCGACTTGCGGGCCGTTGCCATGCAAGATGACAAGCTCGTACCCCTGAGCTATCAAGGGTACGAGACAACGGGCGGTTGCATCGGCAACGTCCTGCTGGGCAATTGCCGATGCTTCACCCTGTCGCTGCAGGGCATTGCCGCCGAGGGCAATAACGATTCGTTTTCCCTCTGCCACTTAGAGTGTGATGCCTCCGCTGATGAGCTGCTGGATAGCGTACACTCCACCGACGACGAAGACGGCGGCGACTGCCAACTCTGCTATGGTCAGCGGTTTCTTGCCGCTGAACGTGCGCATCAGCACATACACGACGACACCCGCACCGTAGATGATAGCGGTGAGCAGCAGATACTTCAGACCGGCGGCATAGATGAGCCATGCACCGTAAATGGTCGCGACCGCACCGACCACAACATTGAATGTGCGGCCCGGTGTGCCGGCTTTCTCTTGAAGAGAGAGCTTTAGCTGATAGAGCGCAGTAAGCAAGTAGGGTACAAGAATGGTTGATGTCGCAAGTGAGTAGCCAAGATTGTACGCCGAAGCGCTCAAAAGGAACGTGAAGAGGAACAGCTGCACAAGACCGTTCGTGATGGTCAGCGCAACAACAGGCGTCCCGTTCTTGTTCGTCTTGGTGAACACAGCCGGGAAGGTACCCTTCTCGGCGGCACGGAATGGCAGCTCGAACGAGAACATCGTCCAGGCGAGCCACGCCCCGAGCACTGAAACGATTACACCGATATTCACGAGGACCGCGCCCCATTTTCCGACGACCGCTTCAAGTACGCCAGCCATACCCGGAGCGCTCAAACCGGCGAGTTCAGGCCGGGTCATAACGCCCAGTGACAGTACGGTGACAAGTACATAGATAGCGATGACAGTGTAGAGGCCGAAGAACGACGCTTTCGCGACATCACTGCGGCGCTTTGCACGGCCCGAGAATATGACTGCGCCTTCAATACCGATGAAGGACCAGACGGTGACGAGCATCGTCCCCTTCACCTGGTTAAAGAGCGACCCAAGATCGCTGCTACCCCATATATCTTTGGTGAATATATTTAATTTGAAGGCGAAAAATACTGCCAATATGAAAATCGCGATCGGCGCGAGTTTGGCGAGCGTGACAAGTCCGTTCATGAAACTGGCGGATTTGACGCCGCGCAGGATCAGGAAATGCCCCACCCATAGCACCACCGAGGCGCCGATGATGGAGGCGACATTCTGCCCGTCACCGAACAGTTTGAAGAAGTAACTGAGCGAGCTGAATGCAAGCGTCGCGTAGGCGACATTGCCGATCCAGGCAGAAATCCAGTAGCCCCAGGCCGAGCTAAAGCCCATGAAGCGTCCGAATCCGGCCTCGGCATAGCTATAGATACCGGCGTCCAGCTTTGGTTTTTTCTTGTTGAGATTGCGGAACGTGAGAACCAGGAAGGTCATACCGATAGCAGTGACGACCCACCCCAAAATAATACCGATGAGCCCGGCGCTCTGCGCCATATTACTCATCATGTTGAAGACGCCGCTACCGATCACCGAACCGATGACGAGTGACGTGAGCGAAAAGACGCCGAGTTCTCTGCCTCCGCTACCTTTCGTTGCCGGACTCACTTTGAGCGGCTTTTTTAGTTGTGTCATACCAGGGACCTCCTTTATCCCTTATAGTGTTAATGCCATCACGGCTTTAATGGTATGCATACGGTTCTCAGCCTCGTCGAAGACGACGCTGTTCGGGCTACGGAAGACTTCATCGGTTACCTCCATGCAGTCGAGCCCGTACTGTTCATGGATTT
>DAIPYY010000040.1:0-7938 GCA_036782475.1 Candidatus Saccharimonadota bacterium | reverse complement strand
CCGCTTGGTGAACTTGTGGTGGTGAGCGGCGTGAGCGGTTCCGGTAAATCCAGTCTCATTAACGATATTCTCGCCAAAGAATTGCAAGCGCGCCTGCACCGCGCCAGCACGGTGCCTGGCCGGCATGACGACATTGAGGGTATTAACGAACTTGATAAAGCCATCATCATCGACCAGTCGCCCATCGGCCGCACACCGCGTAGCAACCCGGCGACGTACACCGGGCTTTTCACGCCTATCCGTGAGCTATTCGCGAGTGTGCCCGAAGCAAAACTCCGCGGGTACAAAGCCGGGCGCTTCAGTTTCAATGTCAAAGGCGGACGCTGCGAAAACTGCGCGGGCGACGGCATTATCAAGATCGAAATGCACTTTTTACCGGATGTGTATGTGCCGTGCGAGGTATGCCATGGCAAGCGCTACAACCGTGAAGCGCTCGAGATTCACTACAAGGGCAAGACCATTAGCGATGTGCTCGACATGACATGTGAGCAAGCACTCGAATTCTTCGAAAATATCCCTTCCATCTCGCGTAAACTACAAACACTTGTCGATGTGGGCCTCGGCTACATCAGCCTGGGTCAGCCGGCAACGCAGCTTTCCGGCGGTGAGGCACAGCGCATCAAGCTCGCGAGCGAACTCAGCCGCCGCCCGACCGGCCGCACGCTCTACATTCTCGACGAACCAACAACCGGTCTCCATATGGCGGACGTCGAAAAACTGCTTGGCGTCATGCATGCACTCGTTGATGCGGGCAACAGCATGATTGTCATCGAACATAACCTCGATGTCATCAAAAACGCTGACTGGCTCATCGACATGGGTCCGGAGGGCGGCGCGGCCGGCGGCATGATCGTCGCCGAAGGCACGCCCGAACAGGTCGCAAAAGTTCAGACCAGCTATACCGGCCAGTATTTGAAGCAGATTTTATAAACTCGGATTCCTAGATATGATCTTTGGCAATGATGCCCGCTAAAGCAACTCTGTAATATGCTTCAGGATGTTCCGGTACTTTTTCGCTGACCGTATTGCCAATACAGAGCCTGAAAAGAGGTCCTTTGAGGGCAGTCTTATCGTATGTCTTGACGGTCTTTCCGTGTTCGTTTTGTACCGAAAGTACCGCAGTGGCTATACTGTTTTTGCAGGTAAAGCGTATAACATTTCGATATCCCTCATCCCATGTCACGGCAGGGCCCGAAAGCGTTCCGCTCCTGTCCCCATCCGGCGTAAAGGTGAAGTCATGAGAATCATCTGTCTCTTTTACTGTGGGCTGTTCGGAAGCCGCGGAGGGCGTGGCGGTAATCGTAACAGTTCGTGTCGGTTCCGGTGACACGGTAGCTGCCGGACTAGGTGTTTCGAAAGGCATCGCCGAGGCGGTAGGCAGGTTCGGTGCCGGGGACGTGCTGTCGGTAGAAGCCATTGGGGCTTGGCATGATTTTGCAATAAGGGCGGTTACGCCTATGGCGACGACACCGGCGACAAATTTGGCCAGTAGTCGTTCTTTTCGCTGCGCTTGCGGCGGCGTCGGCTCCTGTGACGGGAGAGGGCCGAAATCTGGTTGCTTCCATCGCTGTTCATCCCCATGGTTAGACATAAGTATATTATAACATGTAATGTCAATACTTTGCAAATATAGCTGTAGCTTATTTGCGCGATTCTTTGCGGAAAATGATGCGTATTTCGCGCTTGGTGCCTTCCCAGAGGGCTTTGCGGCGATGGGGTTCTTTGAACGCGTGATAGAGCATTGGTGAGATGGAGAGCAGGATGATAATGATTGCGGCAACCTCGACATTGATGCCCCATTCTTCAAGCTGAGCACCGGCAAAATAGCCAAGATAGGTAAAGAGGTACGTCCATGTGAACGCACCGATCAGGTTGAAGGGGACGAATTGGCGATAGCTCATTTTGCTGATGCCGGCGACGATAGGAACGAACGTGCGGATAATGGGTACGAAGCAGGCGAGGACGATGGCGATCGGCCCGTGTTTTTCATAAAACTGCTCGGTGCGTACCAAGTTTTCCTTGCGGAAGAAGCGGGTGTTCTCGCGATCAAACAGTTTTCGCCCCACTTTTTTGCCGAAGACGTAGCCGGTGCTTTGGCCAAGGGACGCGGCGATAAAAAGCAACAGGGCAAAGATATGGATATTGATAGGAATTGCACCGGGCAGTATGTTCTGCTGAAAAAGAAATCCTGCCGTGAACAGCAGGCTGTCGCCAGGGAAAAAGAAGCCGATGAGTAAGCCTGACTCGGCATAAATAACGAACAAAATAGCAAAGACACCGAAACCGGTTATAAAATGTATAAACGCTTCCACTCGGTACTAGTATGCCGTATCAGCTCCCTGATGACAAGGGCGGTATGTCGCGATTGGACATCTGATTTTGTGAAATCCTCCAGGGGTGGTATACTATCACCCGAAACCGATAAAGGAGATAGATATGTCTGATCAATTTACACTCACGGTCGAGCCGCGTGAATCGCTCGGTAAACAAGTGAAAAAACTGCGCCAGGAAGGCCTTGTGCCGGCGGTGGTGCATAACCATGGCAAAGAGTCGACTCATGTCCAAGTCGAATACCAGATCCTTGCAAAAACTGTACATGGCGCGGGGCGTCACCATCCGGTCGAGCTGACGATTGGCAGCAAGAAGCAAACGGTGCTTATACGCAGCGTCAGCCGCGATCCAAAGCTCGGCACCATCACCCATGTCGTCTTCAACGCCGTGAAGGCGAACCAGAAGGTCGAAGCAGAAGTGCCGGTGAAGCCGCAGTTTGCCGAAGGCAAAGAAAACACGCCGGCTGAGCGCACTGGTCTGATCGTGCTTGCTCAGCTCGATACTGTCGAAGTCAAAGCCCTTCCGAGAGACTTGCCGGGTGAACTGTACTACGACGCAGAGAAGCTTGTCACCGTCGGCGATCATGTGACCGTGGCAGACCTCATCATTCCTGCTGGCGTCGAGATCGAAACCGATCCGTCCCACGCTGTCGCTTCCGTATTTGAGCCGAGTGCCCTGGCTGCCGCTAACGAAGCCGCCGCCGGCGAAGCCGAGGAAACTGCTCCAGCCGAAGAAGAATCCGCCGAGGAAACTGCTCCAGCCGAAGAAGCCAAGGAATAAATATCCTAAAAAACAACCACTTGTATTTAAGCAGTGGTTGTTTTTATTTATCTTCGCGCCAATTCGCGGGTAATCCTAAATAACCGCGCATGTTTCGTCGCATCGTTCTTGCAGGCATAGCTTTTCAACTATCTACACAAAATCAATAGCATACCGCTATGCAAAGCTTTGGAGTGGGTAGTATCTCAGTCTTCCTGCAAGAAGCCGCCGGATTGGTGACGCCAGAGACGGGCGTAGAGGCCGTCTTTTTTCTGAAGCAGATCCGCATGGGTGCCGTCTTCGACGATGCGGCCTTCGTCGACGACGATAATGCGGTCAAGCCGCTGGATGGTCGAGAGACGGTGTGCGATAACGATGGCGGTTTTGCCTTTCATGAGCGCAAACATCGCATCCTGTATGAGGCCTTCACTCTCGCTATCCAGGGCAGAAGTCGCCTCGTCGAGTACCAAAATGGGTGCGTTTTTCAGGATGGCGCGGGCGATTGCGACCCGCTGCCGCTGTCCGCCACTGAGTTTCACACCGCGTTCGCCGACGAGCGTATCGTAGCCACTGGGGAGTTTTTCTATGAAATCGTCCGCGTAGGCGAGTTTGGCGGCCTGCCGTATGGCCGAAGCGCTCGCGTTCGGTTTGCCGTAGGCGATGTTCTCATGGATGCTGCGGTGAAAGAGGAGCGGTTCCTGCGGCACATATCCGACATTGTTGCGGATGCTCGTTTGCGTGACATCGCGCAGATCCTGGCCATCGATGAGGATGGCGCCGTCTTGTACGTCGTCGAATCGCAGCAGCAGGCGGGTGAGCGTGGTTTTACCGCCGCCGCTCGGACCGACTAAGCCGACATGCTCACCGCTTCTGATCGAAAGATTGAGTTTTGAGAATACTTTTTCGCCGCTTTTGCTGTCGGTGTAGGCAAATGAGACATCACGCAGCTCAATGGTGCCGTCCGGCACCTGTAGTTTTTTGGCGTATGGCTCATCTTTAACCTCGATTTGTTCCAGTAGGGTGCGCGTCATGGGGGATGCTTGCAAAAACACCTCTTCGACTTGGCGCGTCAGGTTATTGATGTCGAATAGGCGCATGATGAGCGTCGTCGTGTAAGAAAAGGCAAAAATACCGGTTCCCAGCGCATCCGGATTCGTGCCGGCTGTCTCGTAGACGATGACGAGCAGCCCAATGAGCGCGAGCAGTAGGAAACCCATACGGCTATTGCCGCTTGCGCCGGCGCGCTGCCAGTCGTGAATCCGCAAGTCGCGGAGCGTCCGGCTCAAACCATCGCCCCGGTGCATTTCTCGCTGTTCAGCGGCGAAGGTCTTGACGGTGCCGGCATTCACAATGCTGTCCGAGAGGTGCGACACAACGTCTTTTGTGGCTTTGAGGCGCACCGTTCGAAGATGGCGCCGGGTGATACTGTCACGATATGCCCACGTTATGGTGATGGCTACCACGAGAAGCAGGTATATACCAAGCCCAAGTGATTGGCTGAAAATGATCGTCAGGCCGACGATGAGTGTGAGCGCAAGTGGTCCGCCGCTTGTGAAAACGGCGTTGACGAGCTGGTTGTATGCGCCAGGGTAATCCGTCGCATCGGAAACAAGCTTGCCGCCGACGGTGTTATTGTGAAATCGTAGGCCCCGGTTCAACAAACATGCGAATACTTTCAGATGCAGTTCGTGCATGACAGTCGCGAGGAGTCGCATAAGCGCCAGAAAACCGACGCGGTTCATGATGAGCGCCAGAATGACGCTGCCGGCAAGCCAGCCAAGGTATGGCCAAAAACTGCCATCGTGCTTGATACTGGCGCTCAGGCTGCGGCTCGCGAAAAACGGCACGATTGTCGAAATGATGACCATGCCGATGGGCTGCATGGCGGCGAGGAGCGTGAGGCGGCGGTGCGCCCACGTCGCCCGCCAGAACACTCGTATGGTCGAACGATTTGTCCCGTCTTTTTTTGCCATTGCTTTTATTGTACTCGAAGTTATCTCAAGAACGCTACTCTTCGATGAAGCCGCCCGACTGGCGTGCCCAGAGTTTCGCGTAGGTACCGCCGCGGTCGAGCAGCTCACGGTGCGAGCCGGTCTCGACGATACTACCATTATCCATGACAATTATGCGGTCCATTTTCTGGATGGTGCTGAGACGGTGTGCGATGGCGATTGTTGTGCGGCCTTCCATGAGTTTCCATAGCGCTTTTTGGATGAGCGCTTCGCTTTCGCTATCGAGCGCCGATGTCGCTTCGTCGAGCACGAGAATCGGTGCGTCCTTCAGCATGGCGCGGGCGATGGCGACACGCTGCCGTTGTCCGCCGCTGAGTTTTACACCCCGCTCGCCGACGAGCGTGTCAAATCCATCCGGCAGTCCGGCGATGAATTCATTCGCATTCGCCATATCGGCGGCACGACGGATGTCTTCCGACGAGGCGGAGAGATCGCCGTAGCTGATATTCTCAGCGAGGGTACGGTGGAAAAGCATCGGTTCTTGCGGCACGAATGCAATAGCGGCATGCAAGTCATCCTGGGTGATGCGGGCGATATTCTGCCCGTCGATGGTTATTGTGCCGCTGTCTATGTCCGAGAAACGCATAAGCAGGCGGGTGAACGTCGTTTTGCCGGAGCCGCTGTGACCGACAAGCCCGATTTTTTCACCCGGCTTGATACTGAGTGACAACTCCCTGAACAGCGCATCATTGGCACCGTTATGCGTGAACGTCACGGCATCGAAGATGATTTTACCTCGCTTAATACGGGATACCTCGGGCTTTTTCGGGTCAATGACTTCCGGTATTTCTCCCAGGATTTTCGCCATATCGTAAGCATCGCCGAAACTGCGGTTGTAGGCGCGCATGCTGTCATTGCCGAAACGGAAAAGATGCTCGGAAATGGTTGAGGTGTAGCTGACGATGAGGAACACGACGCTGACATCGCTTTTCCATAACACGACGGCAAGGATCGCAAGCGCAAAAGCGACGCCTTGGGTTGTCCGGCCGATGATGCCGAACGTATTCATTTGGATCTGGTGCTTGCGGGCAAAGCTGAACGCGTGGTTGCGGGTGTCGGTAGTCGCACTGTGAAAACGTGCTCGCTCATAGTCACCGCGCGCATAGCTTTTTATCGTCATGACGTTCGTGATGGCATCGGCCAGAAAGCCGGTTTGCTTGCTTTCGGCTACTGCCCATTTGGCGGCGATACGCCGAATCGGCTCCGATATGAATATGGCCGCGGCGAGGTAGGTTACGGCGAGCAGAGTAAGCGCGAGGACGAAATATGGGGCTTTCGGCAGCAGTATGACGATGGTGGCGATGATGCTCACGATCATGGGTATGACCTGAAATGCTGTGGTATCGAAAATTCTCACATAGCTCGTGAGCAGTTTGTTGTTTTGGGACACGAGCGAACCGCCAAAGTGGTTGGCGTGAAAATCGGCGCTGCGCCCTACTAAATGACTGAATACTTCTTCGGCGATGTCTTGCTGGGCGTTAATCTCAAGCCGCCACATAAAATAGTCGACAAACCGCCAGGTGATGATACCGGTAAGTACAACGGCGAAATACAGCACTATGGTCGGCCCGAATTCGGTCCATAGCTGTTCGCTCGGGTAACTATTAGCGCTCAACTTTTTGATGACACCGGCGATGATGAGCGGCGGGATGAATCCGTTGACAATAATGGTGAATGGAATGGTCACGAGCGCCCCCGTAAGATAGCGGGGATACTTGCGAATAATGTGCCAATAATAGCCGAGAACGGTTCGCGCCTTGGTTTGATTTTCTCGTTTCGCTACGAGCTTTGCTTTTGAAGTGGTCATGACAGCGGCCTCCTAAAACCTGCTGCGATAGTTTGTAAAGGTGGTGGCTAAGCGGGACTTAGCAAGAGAAGTTACGTGCGGTAAAGGCACCATACCTGCCCATGATGTGGTTATAGGTAACCATTGGAGTGCGCCTTTCCGTTACGTTTGTAATACTGACAACTATATTACCGAAGTTTGCGAAATGCAAGCATTTTCTGGCGTGCTTATTTTGCACGCTTATATAAATGTGACTATACTTGCACTATGACACACGTATCACATGATAGCGAGACTCCGGCAGAAGGACAGCAAGTATTTACTGCATGCGCATTCATATGGCGAGATGATAATGGCACCAAAAAAGTTTTTTTGCCGAAGCGGGCCGATACGAAAAAGTTTTTGCCGGGAGTCTACGAACTCCCAGGTGGCCATATCGATTTTGGTGAGGACCTGAAGGACGGGTTGGCGCGCGAGATTATGGAAGAGTTCGGTATGCGCATCGCGGTTGGTGACGTCGTTGACGTGTTCACGTATGTGAACGATATCAAAAAATCCCATTCGATCGAGGTTGTCTATTTCGCGCAGTTTACCGATCCACTCGATCAAATCCGCATCAATCCAGAAGACCACAGTACATATGGCTGGTTCGCCGAAGATGAGCTCGCGGCAGTATACAACGCTCAAAAAGGTGAAGATGATGTGGAGTACGCCATCGTCCGAAAAGGGTTTCGAATGCTGGATGCTGGTGGCTAGAAAATCTTTTTCTTTCGGCCGATGATGAAGAAAATGAGGGTCACTAGGAGAGTGAAGCCGACGATGATGAAGAATGCGAAGTGGCTACGCTGGAACGGCGTGACGATGTTCATGCTATAGATGCCAAAAAACATGTTTGGGATGGCCATACAGAGCGTCGCGACGGTCAGGACTTTCATGGTTTGGTTAAGACTGTTGTCGCTCATGGAACTGTGCGCATCGCGGACACCGACGATGGAGCGGATGTTTTCGTTACATTTTTCAATGGACTGGTCATTCATGAGCAGCAAGTCT
>DAIPYY010000039.1:0-7981 GCA_036782475.1 Candidatus Saccharimonadota bacterium | reverse complement strand
CAAGTTCGCAGCTTTTATCGCCCGAACCTACACGAAAATCCAGTTCATACAATGTCTGGAGTGCGACGATACGACCGAGATGACGGTTACTTGCCATAGGGAATCCCCCTCTCGGTTATTTGGTTGCAGCAAGCTTTTTGCCGCTCTCACGGCGTGTGGTATAGGCTTTAACCGGTGATTTAGCGTTAACAGAACGAGCCAACTTCACGATAAGGTGGCTGCGACGTGCGCCGGTAGCGCGGGGGCTGGTGCGTTTCTTGGGTTTACCCATATATGTACGAACTCCTTCCAAAGAGTTTGATTTGATAATTTGGTCCTATTGTACCGCATCTGACGATACTTCTCAAGTATATTAGAGCATTTTAATTGCATTACTTGACACATTGTTATATAATGTAACTATAATGAAGCGATCTGAATCACCGCATGGCGTGTATCGCATGATTGGTGCGCTATCGGCAGCCGTCATCAGCAGTACTGCGCTCACGGGCTGCGGAGCGAAGCCTGACATTCGTGCTGAGTGTGTCGTTACTCAACCAAGCCTTCTGGGCGCCAACAATCTCACCGGTCAAAAAGGCGTACTTGCGCTCATCATGCGTGAATACGGTATATCATGGCAAGAGTATGCTTCCGACCGCTTCGACAACAAGAAAGCTACCGCAAAGGCACTGGCAGACACATTGACCGCCGGGAAAGCAAGTCAGGAAATCGGCGATTCCGATGTCATAGCGGTATGCCTGAGGTTCAATAACAAAGATGACTTGCATGAAGGCGGCGCGATTCGGCCATTCATGCCACCTGACCCTGACCTTTCTCTGATAAAAACCGAGCATATCAAAAAGGCCCATCAGGTGCCTGATTATCTTCAAGAAGCAAAGGCTGCGTATCCAGAAGCAAAACTTTTCGTCATGAATAACGCTTTTACCGAAATCTCGCCTTTTCCCAAGGGAGAATAGCGCTTTTCGTGGTTAGCGAACGACGAAGTTGATGAGTTTTGCGGGAACGTAGATGGTTTTGACGAGGCTGCCTTCGGCGAGGTAACTTGCGACTTTTTCATCGTTCTTCGCGGCTTCGACAGAGGCGGCTTCGTCGGCGTCGGCCGGCACTTCGACCGTGCCGCGGAGCTTGCCATTGACCTGGATGGCCAGCGTGACAGTGTCGGCAACGCAATACGCTTCCTCGAACAGCGGCCAACTATCGCGCTGCACGGTAGTCTCGTGACCGAGCTGTTGCCAGAGTTCATCGGCGGTGTGCGGAGCGAACGGGGCGACGAGGGCGACGAGGCTATCGAGGGTAAACTGCCACGCTTCTTGGTTTGCAAAGCCGTCCGAGGCCTTCAGCGCATAGAGGTCGTTGACGCATTTCATCATCGCCGCGATGGCAGTATTGTATTTCTGCTCCTCGAGGTCGGCGGTGACTTTTTTGATGACCGGATGAATTATGCGAAGGACGGTTTCGTCTTGCGATACGGGAGAATCTGTTGACTCCAGGAATTCTTGGACAAGGTTCCAGACACGCTGAAGGAACCGGAACGTACCGGGAACGCCCTGCGGGTCCCAACGCATCCAGAGTTCAAGCGGTGCCGCGAACATAAGGTAGGTCCGCAGCGCGTCTGCACCATAACCGCTGTCGATAATCTCGAGCGGATCGACGCCGTTGCCTTTGCTCTTGCTGAACATGGTGCCATCAGAGGCCGTGACTTTGCCGTTAAAGAGGAAGTGTTTGAACGGTTCCGGCTCGTCGAGCAGCCCCTGGTGCCAGAAAAAGCGTGTCACGAAGCGGGCGTAAATCATGTGCGCTGTCGCATGGTCGCCGCCGTTATAAAAATCTATCGGCATCCATTTGTTCGCTATGCCACTGTCGAATGCTCTTTCGGCGTTCGCCGGATCGAGGTAACGCAGGAAATACCAGCTGCTGCAAATGTAGGTGTCGAGCGTGTCGGTTTCGCGCTCGCCTGGTTCGCCGCATATCGGGCACGGTACGTGGAGCCACTCGGCCGCGCGGGCCAGCGCGCTTCGGCCGTCGCCGCTGGGTTGGAAATCTTCGAGCTCGGGCAGTACCACCGGCAGGTTCGGGTCGAGCACCGCGCCGTGCGTCGGACAGTTGATGATAGGAATCGGTGCGCCCCAGTAGCGCTGACGGCTGACGCTCCAGTCACGGATACGGAAATTAGTTTTTGGCTCGGCAACCCCCTTCGCCGCCAGATCAGCGATAATTTGCTCGCGTGCTTCGGCACTCGGCATACCGTTGTACTCACCGGAGTTCATCATGACACCCTCATCGTGCCAGCAGCTATCACCTTCCAGGTATTGCTGCCAGCCCAGTTGGTGGTGCTCCCAGGTGAGACGCGCCGCTATGTCTTCTTTCGCAACCCACTCGATGGTATGTTTGCCATCCTCGATTTCACTCCGGACCTGATGGTCCGAGGCGAGCACCACTTCAAAAAAGCGGCCGGTCGTCTGCTGGTTGATGTTTTTCGGGATGCGGAAACCATTCATCGTGATGGTCGAGCTGACAGGCCGGATCGACTGGATATCATCGAAGCCGACCTCTTCCAGCACCTCCCGGTGCACCGCCGTCTCGTCATCTTCACCGTCCGTGCCACCGCCTACGAAATGGACGTTATCTTCTTCGATCTGAAGCAGATATTCGCCCTTCTGATTGCGTATGATGGCGTCGACAACCGGGCGGACCACCGTTTCGACTTTTTCCTTCGGAGCGTTTTTGCCCGTGCCGACAAGGCCGGGTGACACCACCTCCACGATAGGCAGGCCGAACTTCTCGGCGAATTCATGGTCGCGCTCGTCATGAGCGGGCACCGCCATGATAGCACCGGTGCCATAGCCGGTCAGGACATAGTCTGCGATCCAGATGGGAATTTGGGTACCATTCACGGGGTTTACCGCGTACGCGCCGGTGAAGACGCCGGTCTTTTCCTTACTCTCCTGGCGCTCGACATCAGTCTTCTTCTCGGCCGCGGTGACATATGCCTCGACTTCGGCTTTTTGGGTGTCGGTCGTAATGCGGCTGACCAGCTCATGCTCCGGCGCGAGTACCATGAAGGTGGCGCCGTAGAGCGTATCTGGCCGAGTCGTAAAGACCGTCACGATGTCGGCAACCTTTTCGAACGTGTAAATGGTGAATTCCGACTCAAGTGTTACGTGGTCACCATAATAGCCCTTGTAATCTTGCAGTTTTTCGTCGACCGAGCTATATGGCTCGTGTCCCGGTCGATCATTCGGCAAATCTTTCAGCGAGACTTTTTCGACTTTCGTAATCTTGGCGTACGCAAAGGCACGCGTTTCCTTGGGGTTAAAACGAGTAACCAGTTTGGCGATGTCGCCGGCCTGCAAGTTTTTCGGTTCAAGGCGGTAGGTGACGGATTTGTCGCCCTTTTGGATGGCTTCGGTAAGCTCCGGTGTGAATTTCAGCGTATCTTTCGCCTCGTACTGCTTGTCACCCACCGCGAATTCAACCTCGGCGCCCTGGCTTTTGCCGATCCAGTTCACTTGAGCGGTTTTGACTACTTCCGACCAGTCGAGGTCGTACGTCGCGTCGAGCATCTCGTCGGCGTAGTCGGTGACCTTGAAAAACCACTGTTTGACTTCGCGCTTTTTAACTTCCGGATCGTCGGGCGCATCGTGCCGCCAGCATTTGCCGTCAATCACCTGTTCGTTCGCGAGCACCGTCTGGCATTTGGTGCACCACCATTGCAAGCGAGCGTCCTGATAGGCCATGCCGGCGCGGAACATCTCGGCGAAAATCCATTGTGTCCATTTGTAATACTCAGGTAGGTGCGTGCTGATTTCTTTCGACCAGTCATTGCTCCAGCCCATCGCCCGGTACTGTTTGTGGTAGCCGGGGATGATACTGGCCATGCTGGCCTGCGGCGATACGCCTGTTTTGATGGCATAATTTTCAGCGGGCAGGCCGAATGCGTCCCACCCTACCGGATGGTAGCTTTCGTAGCCCTGCTGGCGCTTGAACCGCGCCATCACGTCGGAAATGGTGTAATTCATGGCGTGACCGATGTGGATACCATGTCCGGATGGGTAGTTAAACATGCTCATGGCGATGTATTTGGGCCTGCTTGAACCCAGGTCGGCTTTGTAGACCTCAGTCTCATCCCAAATTTTCTGCCACTTTGGGTCTATTTCCTTAGGATTATATCGTCTCATAGACTATCAGTATAACAGATACGCCTTCGAAATTTTATAGGAAGCCGCCTATGAGCTGAGCATAATAAGCCGGCCAGCTGCGATGGCCGCTGATTTGGCCCGGTCCGCGGCCAGCTCGATAACACGGCGTTTTTGATCCTCGGTAAAATCCTGGTTGCTGTACAGCTCGTTGAACTCATCCGTGTTCCTGCCGATAACACACAGGAAATCATCGCGGAATCTTTTTGCAAATACTAGCTCTACGTTCGTCTTCATGCCCTGCAACATCTGTTGCTGCTTGAGAAGTGACGCATAGTTTTGGTCGATTTCGCTTAGGGGGCGGGAGGTCCCATCCCTCATCATGACGCGAGGATCGACATAGCGGTTTTTCAGCGGCATAAGAGTGTAGTGAATACTGCCGTTATTCTCGGCCAGCAGTGGCATTTTTTGGTTTGACTTGCGCTCCTCTTCGGTGGATGGCTCCATCGTGATGGCGACGCTGGGGTGGGCGATGCCAAACTCAACTCGTCTTGGCTGCAGATGTTCCGACGGATAGTCCCGGGCGGCGTCATCAAGCAAAAACGCGCCGTACGCCTTCTGCTTGTACCGATAGAAGCGTTTTCGTTCCGCCGCCGCGATCGGTGCCAGCACACCGTGGATCGCATACAGTGTCGGGTCGGTATGACCATGATTTTCACCGAGTGCGTCGACGACATCTTGATCGATACCGTACATATACCAATCCGGTATGCGCGTATAACCCTGGTCGACCGCTTCCATCCAAGGAAAGCGTCGCTGTGACACAAGGCGCTGGGCAGCCTGCACGATAAGGTACAATTGGATACGATTGATCGGGTCATTCCAGTGCTCTGTAGCTTCCAGGAGCAGTATCTTTGAATAGACCAAAGCCGTATCTTTGTCTTTGAAGGCAAAATAGCCATCCTTGTCTATATCAAGGTTATCGAGAGAGTACGTCGAGCGCACCCGTTCTCGAACCGCGGGTTCCGATCCTTCATTGTCATACCATTCGCCGCCTTCGCAAGTGCCAAATTGGAATCGGTCCGAATTGACGTCAGGCGCTTCGGCGCCCGGCCATGGAGGCAGGACAATATTCGGCATCTGTAGTTGATCGTCCACCTTTACCTTATGTTTCTGCAGCACAGCGACCGTACCACCATGCCGCGCGTACGTAGGCCACTGGCTTTCATGGCGCGTCTCGGGGCCACCCCACGCCTGTCTTGCTAGTTCGGTGGCATGTGAGTAAAACGTATGGGCGCTGTCGTCGCCGACGTATTTGAGTATGAGTGCTATCTTTTGCTCATCACTCAGCTTTTGCCGTTCCGCGAAATGTTCTATGATGCCCAGAAGTGCGACCATGCCGCTGTGACGAGTAAAAAGTGCAGTGTTAGGAATCGTGGCGCTCGCCTCATCTTTGCACAGTTGGGATACTCCCTCTGACCGATACATCCCGGGCGTTGTCATGAAATCATACACGAAGCGGGAATAGTCACTGTTTCCCTCGCCAAGCGTAAAGGCGCCAAGCTGGGGATCCTCGACGTAGAGGAATTTGCCCGTGTCCGTTACTCGCTGCACCCATGTGCCGGTGTTGTATATAGTATTCTGGTCCGGATCGGCCTCGACATACAAACCACACGGTTTCGTTTCGCTCATAATTCAATTTTGTTGCATAACTGTTTCATTTGCAAGCAGCAGCGGTTTGGGAGGGTGTGCTATAGTGAAACGTATGTCTACCATCATCGTGCTCTGCGGCGGAACGTCAAGTGAACGTGAAATAAGTCTACGATCTGGCCATACGGTGGCCGATGCGCTACAACAAGCAGGTCATGACGTACAAACTCTTGACACTGATTGCAGCGATGAAGACTTACAGCAGTGTGACGTCGTCTTTCCCGTTCTGCATGGTGTTGGAGGCGAGGACGGCAAAACACAGGCACGTCTTGAATCGCTTCAGATTTGTTTCGTCGGCAGCGGCAGCAAAAGTTCTCATCTTTGCTTAGACAAATCCTTATACCGCTCTACGCTCAGCAGAGCAGGTTTCTTACTGGCCGACGGAGCCACCGTACAGTATGAGGATTATACGGACAGCAATCTCAGCAAGCAGCCTCACGTACTCAAACCTATCGATGGCGGCTCAAGCGTGGATACATATATCGTTCGTGACATGGCAGCATACAACCCTGCTATACCAAAGCAGTATTTTGATATATACGGTTCCATGATCGTCGAAGAACTCATCGTCGGGGTAGAAGTGACCGTTGGTATACTTGGGCAGGAAGCACTCCCCGTCATCGAAATCATCCCGCCCCAAGATGAAGAATTCGACTACGAAAACAAGTACAATGGCAAGACGCAGGAGCTTATTCCTGCGATCCACGTATCTGAAAAAGACCAGAAAGCCGTCCAGGAGCTTGCCCTAAAAATACATGAGCTGGCAGGCTGCCGCGATTTTTCGCGGACGGATTTTATTATTTCCGATGACGGCCAATATTATCTACTTGAAACCAATACTATTCCTGGTATGACTTCGCAGAGCCTCTTCCCTAAAATGGCAGCCGCGGTTGGCATGGATATGGCCGCGCTTTGTGACAGGCTCATCCAAATGGCGCTTGAAAGAAAATAACTACTTACGCCAAACGACCAAGCGATTTCACTTTTCGGCGGAGCCAATACTTACTCTGGCGGACGAGTTTTTCGCTGTCTGCCGGGTGGGCGAGCAGCTGTTTTACGGCCTCTTCGGCAAACACGCCGTTCTGAGAGCCTTTCGCAAGTATCACCGCGCCTTTTTTGACGTGCTCGGCGACGAACTTGCCGGCGTCGGCAGGATGCTTGAACGAATGCACCTCGCAGTCGCGGCGCTTCGCCGCCGGTGCCAGCCATCGCTCCGCATCGGCTCCGATGGTTACTACCATGGCAAGTTTGTCCGGGTCGCAGTACTCGCCTACTTCAGTGTGGGCCGGGTGCGCATGTTCACCGAGCTCATTCATGCCGCCTAAAATCGCTATACGCTGTTTAGTGTCTTTTTGTGCATAGAGCACATCGAGTGCGGCTTTGACTGCTATAGGGCTCGCATTGTAGGTATCGTCGATGATGGTGCTGCCGTTGATGCCCTCGAGTACCTGCATGCGGCCGGCAAACGGGGTGAGCCGCTCCAAACCAGTGGCGATCTCGTCCTGCGGCATGCCGAGCATATCGGCGACGGCAGCAGCAGCAACGGCAAACTTTGCTCCCTGGTGACCCAGGTATTGGACCGTTGCAGTGAACGCGCCGGCAGGAAACTCGATATGCAGCGTTTGTCCTGCAAGCGTCTGTGACTCCGGCCGGGCATAATAGTTCCGCGCGACGTTGGTGAGTGTGCTGTATTCGGCGAAGTCACGGCCGCCGAGATATTTCCCCGGGATATCATCGCCGTTCACGAGCACCTTTTTTGAAAAGTCAAAAATCGTCAGTTCCTCGGCCGCGACCGCATCAAGCGTCTTGAAGTATTCCATATGCTCAGCCGACACGCCCGTGACGACCCCTATGTCCGGCCTCAGGTAGGCGAACTGTTCTATTTGTCCCGGCCCATCGGTGCCAAGCTCCAGCACCACCACCTCATAGGGGAACGGCTGGTGCACGCGCGCCATATTTTCCCCGAATATGCGGCACCATGCGAACAGGTTAAACAGCGACGGCTCGGTTTGCTCAAAGAGCACAAGGGGCACCGTGATACGGTCGTTGTAATTACCCGCCTGGTGCAGAACGCGGAATTTCTGGCCGAGCAGTTCGGCGACGTGTTCGCTCCGCCGCCCAGAAGGACCGAAGAC
>DAIPYY010000038.1:0-8375 GCA_036782475.1 Candidatus Saccharimonadota bacterium | reverse complement strand
CCAATTGTTTCCGTACCCTGCCGTTCATCTCGGCAGCCAGACGGATATCGGCACGCGGGGCTCCAGCCAGGCGTTCCAGCTCGGCAAGCCCCAAGCGGAATGATGGAATGTCCGCTCCAAGTAATTCAGCGAGTACCCTCGACATAGCTACCTATAGATTATCACAAGCAGTAACGTCCTGAAAGAATAACTAGATTATTCTAATTTGCCTTTTACGCCAGGCAGCCTCTGCGCGATTTGCCGAAGCACGATGAGAGAACGAGGAGAGATGGCCACTCTTTCCTCTGTGATTCGCCGACCTACGCCAAGTTCACTGGTGGCAAAGCCAGTCGCAGTATTCACCACTTCTTCATATATGCCCAGTGAGGATTGATGGCTGTCATGTCCGAGCGCAGCATCGACGGGCCTATCGTTCCCATTGATAAGCACGACGAAATTCGCGTCGTCCCCACTCGGTAAACCTGACAGGTGCATTCCGAAGAACTGGTCGGGACCATTCCACTCTGCTTCCGTGAGTTCAAGTCCAAACGCTCCCAGCCAAGCCACGTCTTTTTCACCCAGGGGATGCGCGACGAACTTCCCTGCTTTTTCATGCATGAGAATTTTGCCGGTCAGCAAACTCGCTTGCCGGAAGATAGGGTGTTCATTACGCAGGCGATTCACCGCCGCGCTAAAATCATACAATTCTGCCTCTGTCGATCCGGGTTCCTCGATTTTTTGCCAGGGCAATAGATACGGGGCCCGTTGCCCTACCTCGCAGTCATATGCATCCGGATTGCTAGCCTGAGAATAGCCAAAATCCGAACCGGCCTGCCGCTGGGGAATACCTTGCGAGATAGCCAGCAATGCCAGTGCGAATCGTTCCGCCGCGACGTTTTTGCCCACCAGATCTCGGAGGGTGTTCCCGTCGTGCGCCGTGACATAGTTTATAGTCCTGTCAGGAGCATCATGACCGAGCAGTTTATTAGAAAGATCCTGTTTATTAGCAACTCCGAACATTGCCTGGCGGGCCAATTCTCGGTATTTGTCACTCCACGCCATCCACTCAGCACTTTTTGCGTGACGAAATTCGTCTAATTTGTAATCGCCATACGCAGCCCACGGTTCTGCTATCAGTACGACCCCGGAAAGAACCTCGTCCCCGGCGATTGCCTTCATGAGTGGCGCCTGGTCGATATCGTGATGGCCGTGGGTAAGTACGCCCGCAAGGTCAAACCGGAATCCATCCACGCCCATCTCAGTCACCCAGTACCGTAGCGATTCGACAATCTCACGGATGACCGCCGGTTTTGTCATATCGAGCATGTTGCCGCAGCCAGTGTTTTCCACGAGGTTTCCGCTCTCATTCAACGCATAGATATTCTTCCGGTTAAGTGCTTCATATGAGTAGGTCGGATCCGCAACTCCACCTTCTGCGGTGTGGTTGTAGACAACATCGAGTAGTACCTGCTTGCCTGCCACATGGAGGGCATCAACCATCTCTTTGAACTCACCAATAGTGTCATCTGAGCTTGCATATGATTCATTCAGTGCAAAATAGCTTGCCGTACTATACCCCCAGAAGTTATATCTCCCCTGTCTTACTAGATGAGGTTCTGAAGCAGACAAGTGGACCGGTAGGATGGATACGGCATTATATCCCTGCTGGTCTAAGTAGGCGATGTGCTCCGGGGTTGCCAAGCCGGCATATGTTCCCTGCAGGTGGGCTCGGCTTGGGTCCATCGGCATCCCCAGCGTGGCGCTGCGCACATGTAGTTCGCAGATATTCAGGTCGCTGCGTTTTATTTCTGGGCGCTGAATACCCCTATCTTCATACGATTCGCCTGTAGTAATGAGTGAAACCGGCCAGCTTGGCACGCTATTCATTATTTGGGCAAATTCATTGTGAGTGAATTGCAACACCCTCCGCGCGCGCGGATCGATCAGGGGAATATCAGGTGTTGCAATACCGTCGTTTCTCGTCCAATTGCTATCTACCACCCGCAGGGAATACATCGTTCCCTCGCCGATTGACTGGCCAGTTTCTGCGTCTAACGCTGGAACAAACCCACCGATAGTGTGAGTAGTGTCGCCCCTTTCTGCTACACGCTCAATGACATGGTTTGCACCGCCCATACGCCAGCGTCGGGTAATATAAAAGGGATTATCCGGATCATGGATACATAGGTCTACAGTGCGTACAACTTCGCTATCAACGCTTATTGCAAAGTTGTAGCCGCCCTCGGCAGCCACCATCCCCAATTGTTCCAATTGGCCCTTAAACGGTTCGATAAGTGATGTGGGCGCTTCAGCAGAAGTCAATTGCTCTGATTGATGAGTCCGACTATAGTCAAGAACCTCTGCGCTCATATTTGTGTATTACCACACTTTTTATAATTTGTCAATATTTATGTCTATCTTCTTATTGTGAATTTCACGATGAAAATAGTCTGTTTTAAGCGTAAACCTTACGCTACTATTCGTCAAGATAAGCGTGCCTAAAAATCGGTGGCGTGATACCAGTCGGGAGCCTTGGCGAGCCACTTTTCGAGCTCAGATACCGTAAGCAATCCCGCCTGGGAGCCTGGATGCTGCACGACATTCATGCTGTTTATAGGTGCCCACTGGAGCGCTGCCTCGAGGTTGTTGCCGACAGCGAGAGCAGCCACCATGGTGCTGGCGTACGCATCGCCGGCGCCAGTGCGCTCTACGGGAGGAGCCGGGTCTGGATATAGCGGCATTTTGAAGCGTCTATGGCCATCGGAGGCATAGGCGCCGTCCGGACCGTCAGTGATGACGACCATGGTAGGACCGTAGCTATGCAGCCGGTCCATGAGATCATGGATATCTTTCTCCGAACCGCCAGTCACGAGTGCCGCCTCTTCGCGGTTCATGATGACGACTTCGGTACGGGCATAGATGCGTTTCAGCCGCTCGACACCGGCTTTCATCTGCCAGGTGCCGGGCTGGAATGCAAGCTTGACATCCTCGTGTGCTTCGAGCCACTCCGCGATTTGGTCGTGATATTCCTCGGCGTTTTCGCTGAGGCTGCTAAAATAAATCCACTTCGGCACTTCGGCTGCGCGGAAATGCGGCCAGTCATAGTCAAAATCTTCGTGCTTGACCAGGATGGTGCGCTCGGCTTTGTAGTTGATAAGGAAATTGGTATTTGTCACGCGGCTTGTCTGTATGTGAATGAAACGGTCGTCAACCCCCTCTTTTTGCATCAGGCGGATAGTCTGCCGGCCCAATTCGTCGCCGCCGACATAGGTATGGTATGCCACGTTGAGACCGAGACGGCTCATGCAGACAGCAGCATTCGCAGCGTTGCCGTGGCCAGGCATGATCTGCGATGCTTCGTAGGGAATCTTGCCGCCGAACGGTATCGCGAGCCAGTCGCCGTGCTCGTTCGCATATGTATGCGCCTGGTCGTCACGCAGTTTTATGAAGATATCGGTCACGGTGTCACCGACGCAGAGTATTTCGAGTTGTTTCGTTTTCGCCATCCCACCCTCGTTGTTACATATTTGCTTGCTTTCATTTTCCCACACCGCTTATCCTTAGGCAACTATTGACTATATGATATATTTATGCTAAAATAAAAAGATGGAGTCGGACCAGGATTTTAGTCTCTGGAAAAAAGAGATGTCCCGCTATAGATCAAACAAGAGAGCGGCCCGCATTGGCATTCTTGGGGTAGGTGCGCTGGTTGCGACACCCTTCATTGCTCTAGCGAACGCCGATACAATGACCAATCGGGTACCCGTACAGGAGGTAAGCGTCGCAATCATCCCCAGCGACTACAATAAGAGCTCCTCGCTTATTACCGGACTCACACCATTATCTATAACCGGTGCGGAACGGGTCGTTGCCGAAATCGGATGCAGCAATAGTGGAGAGGTGATATACACGCTATTAAGCGGCTACAACGCGCCCGAGGGAGCAACATCAAAGGTCAACACAACGTTATCGGAGCTGCCAAACCCTTGCGACGATTACAATATCACCATTGATGAAAAGAATATGGTACTTGCCATTGCAGAAAAAGTCGGCATTACTACCTACGTCAAAAACTAAATCACCGCTTTGCCGGCGGAGTTGAACGAGCGGAGTTTCTCTTCGACGACCGCCTGAACGGCCGGCCCCACATCTTTCATTATCAGTTTCGCTACCGCGATTTCATCCGGGCTTTCACGCAGGCTTTTATCGAGCGCCTCGCGATACGCCGCACGAAGATCGCTGTTGATATTAATCTTCGTCACACCGATCCGTACGGCACTTTCGAAGAAATGCGCCGGCGTACCGCTGCCTCCGTGTAGCGATATATTACAGTCCAGCGTGTCGCGGATACGCTGCAAGAGCTCCAGATCGAGCTGCTTTGGCACTGGATATTTGCCGTGCAGATTACCAACTGCTGCCGCGAACGTATCAATCCCCGTTGCATCAACGAACGCTTTCGCCCCTTCGGGAGTACTAAAGGTCTTTTTGATTTCATCATAATCGAACGCTTCTTTGAAGAGGCTGCTACTGCCGCCAAAATAGTGCGGTTCCGCCTCGACCAGTGCGCCGGTGAATTTGGCATACTCGACGATTTCGCGCGTCGCGGCGATGATTTCCTCGTCGGAAGCGTCATGGTTCGCCTGGCTGATATCGATGTGGATGAACTCGTAGCCGGCGTCGATGCCACGCTTGGCGTCTGCGACCGACGGGCTGTGATCGAGGTTTATGTACATCTCGATGCCGTATTCCACCTTGAAGCGGTCGACCATATCGCGGATAACATCGTGGCCGATATCGTTTGCCTCACCGAGGCTGACCTCGACCATGACCGGTGCGTTCTGCGCCTTCGCCGCCGCGCAAATCGCCCTAAGCGTCGGCTCATCGTCGATGTTGAAGGCGCCGAATGCCCAATGTTCCGCCCGGGCCTGCTTCATACGTTCCCGCGCTTTCGCGCAGTTCGCTCTCACTTGTTGTAATGTCACCGGCATAGAACCACCCTCCGTATAGCTTTGCTTCTAGTATAAGCGTTTTTATTCTGGCGCGCTAGATAATTTTATTATCTACTTGACGTTCTGTATATATGGTGGTATTTTCATAGATATATACTAGGGGTGGATAGGAGTATCTCTATGAAGATGTCAGAATATCAACCTGCTGGCTGCGCGATTACCACTTTACTTGTAGAAGGAACTGCCTTCTTGGCACTAGCGGGGTGTGTTGCCACTCCCGAGGAGTCTACTCCAGAAAAAAGTACAACTCCGGCCGCGGCGGCACCGGTTTCAGCATCCCCGACACCTTCGCTGTTGGAAACTCCTGTGGTCATAGATGAAATCGAAGAGCCTTCAGCTTCTCCCGCCACGATCAAGGCGCCTACCGCTACTCCTACAGCAAAGAACGGCACGTTTTACCGCGACCCTGGCACGTGCCGGTCGGGTACAGCAACACTCCCGAAGGCCTTACCAAAAGCCCGTCCATATAAGCAGACCCCTGTCATACATGTCGGCTGGAGCGATCGCAATCCTAGCAATCCAGTGTGTGAAGGCGCTAGAGACATGACCGCCGAACAGGTGCTCGCAAAAGCAGTAATTAATGGCAGCTGGCCTACACCAACCTATATGGACATGCGTCCTGAGTACTACACTAAACACACGGTTCTTGCCTATAAAGTGCAGCGTGCAGATGATGGCTCCAGCCTGACATTAGTGCGTACCTCTGAATCGAAAAAAACTATTGCAGAGTTAACTTGCACAGGTGCCGGTTCCGTTTCATATACTCACAGCCTTAAGGGCGCTGAACGAACAGTCACAATACCTACTACTGTGTGTGGCGATGGGAGTATGAGCACGGCGGAGATCGCCGGAGACACGCTAGAGGCGGGCAACTTGATAAACGGCAGCGGGAGACTAACAAGCCTCCTCGTCTCTGCCGGACTCAGTGACGCCGCTCAATATAGTAAAGACTCCTATAAACCCGCTCAGATCACTTTTGGAACTACTACCAAATAAAAAGGAGAGAGCAAGTTAGAACAACCAAATGGATTAGGCCTCATTCGGCGAACAGTGCTTTGTTGAAGTTCACGATGTGATGGGCGGCGAGACGGATGTGTTTGGCATCGAGGCCGAAATGTTCCATGAGTTCAGGTCCTTCGCCGGATTCGCCGTAACGGTCCTGCATACCGAGCCGCTTGATGGGTACGGGATACTCTTCGCTGAGTAGTTCAGAAATGGCGCCACCAAGTCCGCCGATGACTTGGCCCTCTTCGGCAGTTACGACGCATTTGGTCTTGTGTACGCTTTTCAGGATGGTTTCGGCATCGAGCGGCTTGATGGTTGGGACATTGATGATTTCGGCATCGATGCCGTCCTTATACAGCAGCTCCGCTGCGAGCAGCGCCTGGTACACCATAGTGCCGCACGCGATAATGGTGACATCAGTCCCCGGAGTGAAAACATATGCCTTGCCGATCTCGAACGGCGTCTTTTCGGTCGTAAGTATCGGCGTCGCCTCGCGGCACATGCGTAGGTAATTCGGCCGCTTATCTTTCGCCATGGCGAGCGTCGCTTTTTCGGCCTCGACCGAGTCGCAGGGCACAATAGTGACCATGCCCGGCATGCAGCGCATAAGCGGGATGTCTTCGAGCATCTGGTGCGTCGCCCCGTCCGGACCGGTGTAGAGCCCCGCGTGGCTGGCGACAATTTTTACCGGCTGCTCGTTGAGCGCAATGGTGGTTTTGATCTGTTCCCAGTTGCGGCCCGGGCTGAATGCGGCATAGGCGGCCGCGAACGGGATCTTGCCCATAGCGGCGAGTCCTGCCGCCACCGTCACCATGTTTTGCTCGGCGATGCCGACCTGGACGAACCTTTCGGGGAATTTCGCTGCGAACCCGTCAAGCTTCACTGAGCCGGTCAAATCGGCGCTGACCGCGACGACATTGGGATCAAGCTCGCCCGCCTTCACCAGGCCGGAACCGAACCCCGCCCGTATCGGTGCCGCAGCGATGTCTTTCGCTGTGATGTCTACTAGATGCAAATCTGTCATTTCTTTTTCCTCGTTTCATAAAACAGCGCGACCGCTAGTGTTATGATTTTTGTTCCTGCATACGCTAAGAGGCTTATAGCGACGAATGAGACCAGGAGAAGTGGCCATCCGTCTATGATTTTCTCCCAGAAGCTCGTCGGCCAGGATGAGCTTTGGAATATAAGTACAAAACAGAACCATACAGTGAAAATCTGTGCAGCAAATACCACGACCCAGTAGAGTATTTGCAAAATCGCCTTGGATTTACTCATGCTCGCTCCTGATCTTACCACCGAGGGTACGGAGCTCGTGGAGGGCCTTTACCGCCTGCTCATGATTCGGCGGCACACCATGCCAGTGGAAATCATACTCCATGAAATCAACGCCCTTGCCAGGTACCGTGTAGGCCAGAATGCAGACCGGCTGTTCAGTGATAGCCCGCGCCATCGCACAGGCGTCGATAATTGCCTCGATATCATTGCCGTCGATCTCGATGACATGCCAGCCGAACGCTTCCCATTTTTCCTTCAAATCGTTCAGCGGCATGACCGACTCGGTCGGCCCGTCGATCTGGATGTTGTTGCGGTCGATGATAGCGGTGACGTTATTAAGTCCGTATTTGGGCGCGAGCATTGCCGCTTCCCATACGTTGCCCTCGTCAAGTTCACCGTCACCCATGACGACGTAGATATGGCGGTGCATCTGGCCGTCCATACGCATGGCGAGCGCCATGCCGCAGCCCTGACTCAGGCCACAACCGAGCGGTCCGCTCGTGGTTTCAAGTCCGGGCAAGCGAGTACGTTCAGGATGGCCCTGCAGGCGCGAACCGAGCTTGCGCAGCGTCTTCAGCTCTGCCTTCGGGAAATACCCCGCTTCGGCCATCGCCGCGTAGCGCACCGGCACGCAGTGGCCGTTGCTCAGGATAAGGATGTCGCGCTCTTGCCAGTCAGGGTTCTTGGGATCGTGCTTCAGGACAGCGAAATACATCGCCGTGAAGATATCTGCCAGCCCCATCGGCCCGGCGCTATGGCCGCTGCCTGCCCGCTCGAGCATGTCGATGATGTGCTCGCGGATGATGACCGCTTTTTCTTCGAGTTCGCGAATAGTATATGTTTTTTGCGTCGTTTTCGTAGCCATTATGCTTACGATTATACCCTAACCCCATAACAGAGGTACATATTGACTTATATATAATAAAGTGCTATAATGTAAATATAATGCTGTATCTTCTCGAGAAAGACCTCGAAATAATGGGCTTTCCGCGGCACTGGATGGATGAAGACCAAAACACCTACGATAGATTTTGGTCAATTTTGCAGTCCACCGCTGATGCGAGCAATGCCAGACTCGACGATATTCGATCCGATGATCTTGTGACC
>DAIPYY010000037.1:0-8400 GCA_036782475.1 Candidatus Saccharimonadota bacterium | reverse complement strand
CGAAGATAAGTGCTCGCGTAGTGTCCTGAGAGGATTGTCCTCTTAGGGGTGAAGGAACATCGGCGATGATGCGTTCGAGTACCGCCTCGACACCCTGCCCTGTTTTGGCGGAGATGAGGAGTATGTCTTCTTTCTTACAGCCAAGCAGGCTGATGATTTCGCGGCTCACTTTCTCGACGTCGGCCGCCGGCAGGTCTATCTTGTTCAAAATGGGGATAACGCGCAGGTCCGCAGCCATTGCAAGGTACACATTGGCCAGTGTCTGGGCCTGGATACCCTGACTAGCATCAACAACCAGTAAGGCCCCTTCACAGGCCTGGAGGCTTCGAGAGACCTCATACGAGAAATCGACGTGGCCGGGCGTATCGATGAGATTTAACTCGTAGCCCTTGTACTCCATCCGGACGGGGGCGAGTTTGATAGTGATGCCTTTTTCGCGCTCCAGGTCCATCCGGTCGAGCAGCTGCGCCTTCATATTGCGCTTCTCTACTGTCCCGGTCAGCTCGAGCAGCCGGTCGGCCAGCGTCGACTTCCCATGGTCGATATGCGCAATAATACAGAAATTCCGTATGTGGTCTTGCTTCATGTATACCCAAGTATAACAGATGTAAGGCCAGTCTTAACGCTCATAGTTGCAGACGAGGCAATTTGGTGTACTATACATGTATATTCGTTAGGAGGGTACTATGCTGGGACATAGGGGGGAAGTGATTATATCAGGCATCCCGAACGTGTCATGCCTCATCGAAGGCTTCATGAAAAGCGGTAACCCTGATGTGCAGTACATAACCGTTGAGGACCCGGAAGCAGCCACGGATTATCTCGTACATAATTACGGCTGGGTCGTGGGAGCGGTCGGTTTATTGGCGAGAAAGGGTCTGTTTGAACGGGCAGAATACAGTCTGACGCCTTTTCTGGATAGGCTCATCAATGATCCGCAGTTTGCACTTACTTCTGTCGGTATAGTGAGCAGGGCAAACTGCGCGACTGTAGATGAGGTGGTGCGGCGTTACCCCAGGATCGAGCTTGGCGCAAGCTTATGCCATCTTAATACTGCCGCGCTGGCGGCTTGGGCAAAAACGCTGTAGTCGGTGACAATCAGCTCTAGTAGATGACTATTCCTCGACCTTGAGTGGGCGGTAAATAAAATTGCGGACTTTGTTTATGAAGCCTCTCGCCTCTTCGAGTCCGAAAATCCACGAGATGAATAGGTGAACCAGAAATACCGAAAGGCCGATCATAAAGAGTTTGCCGCCGAGCGCAAACGGACCGGTGTCGTCGACCCGCAGCGGGAAACGCTGCACGGCGAGATAACCGGTGACCAAGCTGAAGCCCGTCACGGAAATAATACGCCCTACCCCGTTCCAGAACGGCCGGTCGAACAGTTTTGGATCGCGTATCAGCATAATGATAGATAGGATAATAACCTCTGTACCGGCCACGATGGACTGGGCGATGGCAAGGCCCTGCAGCCCGTACGATGACGAGAGCGAATAGGCAAGCACCACGTTCAATGCGATAACGATGACCGATACGATAAGCGGCGTGCGAGTATCCTTCTGAGCATAAAACCACCGCGAGATGATGGCGTACAGCACCCGGAAAAAGATAGCGAGAGCGAGTGACCCGAAGATGATGGAAATTTCCGTAGAGTTGCGGGAGAAGATCAAGCGAGCGAGATACGCACGAGCAAAGAAACTCACCACAACTACCGGGAGCGTAATCCATATCAGCAGGCGCAGCGTCCGCAGGAACTCTTTTCGGAACAAATCGGGCCGCCCCTGGCTCAACCGGGCGTTCATGCGTGGAAAAAACGCTGTCGATATCGCCGTGCCGATGAGCAGAATCGGCGCCGTGTGGAGCACATACGCGTTGTTGTAGTTGCTAACGGCCGTGGCACCGCCGAGCATTGGGGACGAAGCGATTTTCGTCTCGACGATGACCTGTATCTGGTCCAGGCCCTGGTCAAGCGAGCGCGCTGGCAGCTGTTTGATCATCTGTCGAAAATCCCTCTCTCGCCACCGTACCAGCGGCTTCCAGGAGAAGCTCAGTCCGTAGGTGCCGAGCAAAATGACAAGCAGCTGTAAAATCGCACCGGCCACCGCACCGATGGCAAGCCCTACGATGCCGATGTTGTGCTTGAACACGAAGATACTGATGATGATACAGGCGTTATAAAACAGTGGTGCGATGGCATAGAAAAAGAACCGCCCGAATGTCTGCTGGACGGCAGCGATGACGCCGGAAACGCTGAAAATCAGCGGATTGAGTGCCAGGATACGCATCATCAGTGCGACGTTGTGCAGCTGATCGGGCGTATACCCATGTACAAGCCACCGGGCAAAGATATCGGCGAACACGAACGTCACTACCCCGACACCGAATAGCACGATACTCAGGAAATTAAGCAGACTGCCTGACAGCTCCCATATCCCCTTGCGGTCACCGCGATGCAGACGATCGCTCAGGTAGGGCATGAACGCGACGCCGAGCGCCCCAGCCGCGATAGTAAAATAAAAGAAATCCGGCAGCACGAACGCAGCGAAGTAGACGCCTGCGTTTTGGTCGGGCGGTACGTTAGGGCCGATAAAGTTCGCATTGATGAGCTTGGTCCGAAGGAACCCGAGAAGCTGCGCTATAAAGGACGATACCACCAAAATCATGGCGGCATCGCCGAACGAAATACGCTTGCGCGTCCGAGTAGAAGGAATCTGCATCGCCTATTAGTATACCGCAGTTACTCCGGTCCATGCACCCTGTTTTGGAAAAACCCTACCGCTTTTTAGACTGCCGTAAGCGAAGAACTCGTTCCCGCCATGAGCGCCGCCAGGAAGAAAAAGAAGAAAACAATCACTACCAGCGCGATCTGTACAGCGCTGATGATAACCCCTGCGATAGCCATACCATTCTTAGGATGTCCGGCTTTTTTCGTCTCATTGAAGCTGATAAGACCGAGGATTAGTCCGACGAGCCCGATACCGAGCAATGATGTCACGAGGCTGGCGATGGCAAGCCCTTCGCCCGGCTTCTGAGGTGCAGGCTGTACATACTGCGGCTGGGCCGGCGGAACGGGCGGCTGCGGTGCGATCGGTGCCTGGGGCGGTACCGGAGGAGTTGGATTGTTTTGTTCCTGGTTATCATTTGGCTGGTCTGACATAGCGCCTCCTTTTTTGGCCTATAGTAATAGTGTTCGCGTACCTGTTGCTATTGTAACGCAAACAACGCTACCATGAAAAGTTTCGCTCCTCCGGAGGACGACCGTTCGGTTAGTACAGCGCGGCTTCTTTGGGCAGGCGTGTACCGGTGAGAAGCTCTGCCACTTCGGCGGCTTCGACCGTCTCTTTTTCGAGCAGAACGTTTTTGAGCTTTTCAAGTGACGGCAGGTTGGCCTTGATGACGGCGCGGGCGCGGGCTGCAGCTTCGGTGATAAGTGCCTCGACTTCCTGGTCGATGACTTTCGCCGTATCGTCGGAGTACTCACGCTCGTGGACCATGCGCTCGAGCATCATACCTTCTTCGACATGAAACACCTGGTCGCGTAGCTTGGTGCCCATCCCTTGGTTGATGACCATGTCACGGGCCAGTTCGGCAGCCTTCTGTAAATCGTTGCCGGCACCGGTCGTGACCCGATCGCGGCCGTATTTGACCTCTTCGGCGATACGTCCGCCAAGCATGCGCGCCAGGACGTCTTTGTATTCGAGAATGCTGTGGTAGCTTTTATCCTCGGGTGGGATAAACCATGTCACGCCGCCGGTACCGCCGCGCGGGATGATGGTGACCTTGTGCACGACGTCGCTGTCCGGCAGGACATGGCCGACGATAGCATGGCCAGCCTCGTGGTAAGCGGTGATTTCTTTTTCAAGCTCGTTCATGACCTTGCTCTTGCGCTCCGGACCGATGGCGACACGCTCGAACGCTTCGGTAACATCGTCGGATGCGATCTGTTTGTGGTTGCGGCGGGCTGCGATGATTGCCGCCTCGTTGGCGATATTCGCGAGGTCCGCCCCGGAAGAACCGGCGGTCTTGGCAGCCAAAGCGTCGATATCGACACCTTCGGCCAGCGGCTTCTCTTTGAAATGTATGTCCAGGATCGCTTTGCGGTCCGGACGGTCAGGCAGGCTGATGTTCACCCGGCGGTCAAATCGTCCCGGTCGGAGCAGCGCCGGGTCGAGCACGTCTGCCCGGTTCGTCGCCGCGAGCACGATGACATTCTGTCCCTGCTCGAACCCGTCCATCTCGACGAGGATCTGGTTCAGTGTCTGTTCGCGCTCGTCATGTCCGCCGCCCATACCACTGCCACGGCGGCGCCCCACCGCATCGATTTCGTCGATAAAGATAATGCACGGCGCGTTCTTTTTGGCCTTCGCGAAAAGGTCGCGGACGCGGCTCGCACCGACACCGACGAACATCTCGACGAATTCAGAGCCCGATATGGAGAAAAACGGCACGCCGGCTTCACCCGCCACGGCACGGGCGAGCATGGTTTTGCCGGTGCCGGGAGGGCCGACGAGCAATACCCCTTTCGGGATACGCGCACCGAGACTGGCGAATTTTTTCGGGAATTTCAGGAACTCGACGACTTCTTCGAGGTCCTGTTTGGCTTCGGCTTGGCCGGCGACGCTTTTGAACAGCACTTTTTCCTTTTCGTTGCCATAGAGACGCGCCCGGCTTTTACCGAAACTCATCGCCTGGTTACCCTGCCCCTGGGCGCTGCGCATCATCCAAAATAGCATGCCACCGATAAGCAGCACCGGCAGAACAGAGGTCAGCCCGATGCCCAGGAGAGTGGAGCTGGTCGAAGTGGCCGGCTTGACGGTGACCTTCACTTTCGAAGTGTCAATTCCGATGTCTTTGACGTTGGCCGCTTCTTCTTTGATGGCCTTGAGCGATGCGTTGTCTTGCCCTTTTTTGGTTATGAGGAGCTCTTGCCCGCTTACGACGATCTCGGAATACTTGCCGGCATTGGCATTTTTGACTGCTTCGGAGATAGAAATCTCGGTGATTTTTGCCGGCTGGTTGAAGGCGGCGAACAGAATAAGACCGACGAGGATAACGAGCGCGATGATACCGAAGTTCTTCGTTCGCTTCGGCGGCGTGGGGCGCTTAGCGGCGGATTGTTTTGGGCGTTTAGAATTGTCTTGTTCCATAAGGGTCTAGTATACAACAGATGTACGCTTTCGAAAACCGTTTATAGCCGTACCAGTTCAATGGTGCTGCGCGTTATCTCAAGCCGGTAGCCGTTCATCACATCGTGGCGGGTGCCTGTCCGGCCGGTTTGCATGGCCAGCACGAGGCGGTCGAGCATCTTTCGCGTGACTTGGAATCCTTCCGTTTCCCGCCGCAGCCAGGCGGCCACTATCTCACGTGCCACCTCCGGCGGCAGCTCACGAAAACTTGCCCGGTTGAACGCAGTGCGGGACGGTTGCACGTGCAGATACGCGGTCACGATCTCGTCGATTTCCCCGCTGATCTTGGCGGCACGCTGGCTCAGGCGGAGCAGCTGGGTACGGCGCGTCCTGCCCATATCGGCGACGTAGCGGTGACGGATGTAGTTACGCAGGATCGCCTCGTTCGCGTTCGTTGCGTCATCGCGCCAGACGAGGCCGTTCAGTTTCGCGTATTCCACCAATTTCTTTTTCGGGATGCCGAGCAGCGGTCGCTGCAGCGCGTCGGTCGATTTCAGCGCATGGAGGCCTCGGCCCGTCGTACCCCGTACCAGATTGATGATCGCCGTCTCTAGAAAATCGTCTTCGTGATGCGCCGTCATGATGCCGCGTGCGCCGCTGGCACGGCGGACTTTTTCGAGGAATGCGTACCGCGCCGCACGTGCCGTCGCCTCAGAGGCATGCTCGCCCAGTTCCGCACGCTCGTATATGAACGGCAGGTGGTACTCCCGTGCCAGTTGCTGGACGAATCGCCGGTCGGCGGCAGATTCCGGTCGTATGCCATGATCGAAATGCGCCACGATATAGCGCGTCCCCGGTACGGCACCCTCTGCCAGAACCCCTTTCATGAGAGTATAGAGCAGTACCACGCTGTCTACGCCCCCGCTCACCGCGACGACGTATTTTCCACTGGGCACCACGATATCCATATCCCTATTGTAGCAGCGGGAGCGAGTACGATGCTGGTATACTACCTAGAGCCATGCAACTTATATGCGCCACCGGCAACACGCAAAAATTCGGCATCGGCCAAGCCATCCTAAAAGATTTGGGCATCGAGCTCACGCAAGTGCCCGTCGATATCGATGAGATCCAGGGCGAGGACCCCGAGCGCGTCCTGCGCGACAAAGCGATTAAAGCCTATGAAATCATCAAGAAACCGCTCGTAGTATCCGACGATTGGTGGGACGTACCCGCTCTCCGCGGTTTCCCGGGCGCCTATATGAAATCCATGAACCATTGGTTCACCCCCGACGATTTCATCGCCCTTATGAGCGGCAAAACCGACCGGCGCATCATCCTCCATGCCTATCTCGCCTATACCGATGGCGATTCAGTACGTATATTCTCAAACAATTTTTCCGGCGTTATCGTCGAGAGTCCGCGTGGTACGTACGGCCCGCCCCTCATGCATATTGCGGCCATGGACACCGACGGAGGGTATACCATCAGTGAAACCTACGACCGAGGACTCGAACATACCGACTCCCGCCTCAGTGAACGGGGCGATGCGTGGCGGCAGCTCGCTGGTTTTTTGAAAGGCAGCGTGAAATGAAATACCTCTACTACACCCGTCACGGCGAAAGCTATGCGAATACGAATGATGTATGGGGAGTTCGTCCCGGGTCGCCGTTTGACCTCGGGCTCACGAATATGGGGCGCAGCCAGGCTATAGCCGGCACTAAAAACGCCCAAGCTATGCGCCTGAAGCCTGATCGCATCATCTGCTCGCCGCTCGTCCGCACCCGCGAAACCGCCGCCATCATCGCCGAAGCTCTTGGATATCCACTGGAAAATATCGAATACAATGACCTGTTTCTTGAAGTGCAGGTCGGCGAACTGGAAGGTGCATCATACTCAGCTTTCATCAAGCGGTATTCGTATGCTGACTTTGGCAAATTTGCAGGCGCTGAAACTATCGAGACACTCCAGCAGCGTGCCGCCAAAGCGCTCGCTTATGTCAAATCGTTGCCCGATGAAACGATTCTCGTCGTTGCCCACAGCTGCTTCGGGCGCGCTTTTCGCCGCGTCATCGAAGACCGACCCTATACCGACGAGTTTCTGCCAAGCACCATGTCACTACCGTACGGCGAAATCACACGCCTGGTACCACCGGAGAAATCAGCGTAGCAATATGCTTGTGGCTGTATTACAATGGCCACATGGAACCATCATCGCCCGTATCCCAAAAAATCGTCATCGTCGAGGACAATAGCGCTCTCGCCGAGATATATAAAACCCGGCTTGAGCTGCTTGGCTATACCTGTTTTATCGGGTACAACGGCATCACTGGTCTGTATTTCATCCAAAAGGAAATTCCCGACCTCGTCCTGCTCGACCTGATGGTCCCCGACATCGCCGGCGACCAAATCCTCGCCCGCATGCGCGGCAGCATCTGGGGCCGTGACATTCCGGTCGTCATCATCTCGAACCTCAACGAAGCCGACGCTCCCGCGGGACTACGAGACCTCGGTATCGCCGACTACGTCGTCAAGGCCAACATGACCGATGACAGTATCGACCAGATCGTTAACCGCGTCCTTCAGCCCGCCGCCCGGCCCGAAGCAGCACCTGCTGTCGAGCCGGCGGCGGTTAACACTGCGCCGATGCCGCCCCAGCCAGCACCGGTCTCAGCCCCCTCGTTCCGCCCTATCGACGTCGCCGAGCCTCCGCATCAACCGTAAATATCGCTTTACTCTCTGGTCATTTGCATAAATACATTTTTTGTGCTATAATGTAAAGATGTACGAATCCCTCGTCATCAATTTCACCGGTCCGGCCCGTGCCGGCAAATCGAGTACGGCAGCCGCACTGGCAGAAAATCAGGACATCCCCATCGTACGGCACAGCGCGCTTATTGAACAGTATGCCGCCCAGCAAGGCCTCTCCATTTCCAAAGATGACCGCAGTACCTACGATGCGGCCTATCTCGCGCTCGACCACGAAGACCCTCATCACCTCACCGACCTTGTCCTCGAGCTGACGCTCACGCAGCCGCTTGTCATCATCGACGGTCTCCGGGCATACCGCGACGCGCAGCTTTTCAAAGCTGCCCTGGGAGACCAGTATCGCACTGCGACATTCACTGCTCCGGATCCCATACGGTATACCCGTGATAATGCGATTCGGGCAAAAGAAGGCAAGCCACCTCGTTCATTCGAAGGATTCCTTGCAGACGAGAAAGTGAACGCCGCAGCCGGCTATGGCATGCTTGCCGTCTTCGCGATGCACGACG
>DAIPYY010000036.1:0-8431 GCA_036782475.1 Candidatus Saccharimonadota bacterium | reverse complement strand
GATGAGCTTTTTGAGGCGGATAAGTTCACCAGGCTCGGCGAGGACCGCGTGGTCGTCGATGACGAAGCCCTGGGGCAGCACTTCACGGATATCCTGATACAGCAGTATCAGCTCATTGCGATCAACGCTGTCGATGCAGAAAAAGCCTTCAATTTTGAGGTTGTTCGGATTGATGAGGGGTGCCGTCACTGTCGCGACAGGCCGACCGGTGCGTAGGCTGAAGACTGGTTTGCCGATAAGGGTGTTCGATAACTTCATCATGCTAATTAGTAGTATACGCTAGCGTTTGTACGCGCTGTAGGGTATTTCGCAGTCCGGCCGCCAATCGGACTGCAGGCTGTCCTGAGAAAGAGGACAAACTGAAGGGCACGTGAGATTATGCTTGCGGTTTAATCGAAACGTAGCATATACTGGCGAATAATTAATAGAGGGAGTGGGTATGAAGAAACTTTTCTGTTTCGTTGCGTTTATGATGGTGATGCTACCCGCCAGTCCAGTGGCGGCCGAGACGGCACAGACGGTACTGCCGCCGCTTGTATTCCGCGAAGCTAAGCTCAAGGGTGAGGATTTCATCGTGCTGCAGGCAGTCGCGGACGGTGTGCGGCTGGACGAATATTGGCTCGGCTATGATAGTTCCGCGCCACTTGGAGCGATCAACCCCGAGTACCAGCTCGCGGCGGCCACGCTGCATGCCGGAGAGGCTGTGCTGCTGACGAACGATGAAGCGGTGCCGACCTGCGACGCGATGTATGCCATGGATATGCCGATGGATCTCGCCGAAACGAAAGGGACGATGGCATTGTGGCACCGGGAGGCTGCCGAAACGACCGCCGACATCCACTATACCCGGATCGATAGTTTCAGCTGGACGACGACGAAAACAGGAATGGCGGATATCGTCCGTCCGACAACTGCCGAAGACGGCTTGGACATGCCCACGTGGTTCCGGCAGCTGGATAAAGGGACGATGGTATGGCAGGTTGGCAATCTGGTGCTTGACGAGGAAGGTATTTGCACGCTGTCCACCAGGACTGGTGTCGTGACGGCCTATCCTGTCATGACCGATACTGAACCGCCAGCGGTCGTCGAAACAGAAGATACGGGGACCGATACTACCGGCGAGGAAGCCGTGGCGAACACAGGGTTGCTTGCGCCTCAGATTACCGAACTGCTGCCAAACCCGGCTGGGACTGGCACCGATGCAACCGATGAATATATCGAGCTATACAATCCTAACGTAGATGCTTTTGACTTGAGCGGCTACACGCTTCGGGTGGGGCTGACGACTACTCATAGCTATGTATTTCCCGCGGGGAGTGTGATGGCCGGGCAAGGGTTCACGGCGTATTACGCTACTGACACCGGCCTTACCATGAGCAACAGCGGCGGACAGGCAATGTTAATCGCCCCGGATGGCACGGAGCTAACCGCGACTGACCCCTATGGGACGGCCAGCGACGGCAAAGCCTGGGCGATCGCGGAAGGGGTATGGTACTGGACGACGTCACCGACCCCGGGAGTCTCGAATGTCATCGCATCGCAAACGGCGGTAAAGCTGGCGGCGGCGACCACGAAAAAGGCCGTGAAAGCCGCGACCACGAAAAAAGCGACTACCAAAAAGACGGCAGCGAAGACAACGACAAAGAAAACGGCGGCGAAAGCGAAATCAGCGGCTGCTACGACTGCTTCCGGCGCCGCGCCGGAACGTACCGTCAGGGGTATCCATCCGCTCGTGCTTGCTCTGGTCGCCCTTGCCGCGGTAGGATATGGGCTATATGAATACCGACATGATCTGGCAAACGCGGTCTACAAGTACCGAGCAAACCGAGCAGCTCGCCGCAGCCATCGGCAGTAAACTACGCGGCGGCGAAGTGATCGAGCTCATCAGCGATCTCGGCGGCGGCAAAACGACGTTCACCCGCGGCCTCGCGCGCGGGGCGGGCAGCGATGCCCAGGTCAACAGCCCGACATTCACGATTAGCCGGGAGTATCCTGCGCCGGGTTTTACCATTGCCCACTTTGATTTTTACCGGCTGGGGGAAGCCGGCATTGTCGCCGATGAGGTGGCGGAGCTCGTGGGCGACCCGCTATACATAGTGGTGATCGAATGGGGAGAGGTGGTACAGGATGTGCTGCCGCACCGTCGGCTGACCGTGCGCATCGATCTCGACCCCTCTGATGATATGGCGAGAAGCATCGCCGTGGCGTATCCGGAAGAGTACGGCTATCTCATGGAGGGCTTGGCGTGATACTGACACTCCGGACAGATAAACCTGAGGCCGAACTTGGACTGTACGATAGTGGCGCGCAGATAGCGTATACGACATGGCCGGCGCACCGGGAGCTGGCGGAAACGATCCATCAGCGTATCGACGCCTTGCTCGTTGGCCAATCAAAAACCTTGCAAGATCTCACCGGCATCGTGTGCTTTCAGGGGCCGGGGAGTTTTACGGGGCTGCGTATAGGCCTAGCGGTTGCGAATGCGCTGGCGACGGGCCTCGACGTGCCGATCGTGGCGAGCCAGGGAGACGAATGGATAACGGACGGGCTTAGGCGCATCGCAACCGGCGAAGATGATATCCAGGCGCTGCCATTTTACGGCGCCGACGCGCATATTACTCCTCAGAAAAAATAAACGGTTGGAGCAGGTGTGGGCTGTGGAAAACTGCTTGTTTTTGTTTCGCTTACGGTTTATAGTCATCGTTGTAATAACTAATATAGAAACAATCTAAAAACAATAACAAAAAAGGAGAAAATATGAGCATTTTGCGCAGAGCGGCGAATGGAGCGGCAGCTTTTGTCGTGGCTTTTTCATCAGTATTAGCACTGGCGGTGCCAGCGACGACGTACGCCGCGGGTCAAACCTGTACATGGACAGGAGGCGGTAGCGACGACAAATTCAGTACCGTCGCTAACTGGAGTGGCTGTAACGATGCCGCCCCGACCGATAACGACAACCTGGTTTTTAATGTAAGCAGTCTTACCACAGATACAACGGTCACGAACGATATCAGCGGACTGGTGGTTGACGCGCTGACGGTCAATGGTACGAATACTGAGTATAGTCTTACTTTTGATGGCAGTCTCACGCTCAATGGCAATGTGCAGATAGCAAGTTATGTGGACTATCGTGGGACGTTTACTCTCGCGAAGGATATTACAATAACGGGTGATTTATTCGCTGGTGGCGAGGTATCTAACATTGATTTGGCAGGACATACACTCACGGTGACAGCGGGCTACGTTAGCTTGGCAAAAGTCACAGGAACAGGCTCGCTTGTTGCGTCAGGAGATATGTCGTTTTTGACCTTGAATGGTGCTGAAGTGTCTACTCTTGGAAATAGTAATTTCGGAGGAACGCTGCAGGCGCTTGGTGGTGCAAGTTTGAATATCGGACCCAAATCACTGGCAAGCAGCGCGACCGTTGCGGTGGCTTCCGGGTCCGCTCTCGCGCTCTGTGGTTTTAACGGCTCTTCGATAAGCAATGCGCTTACGATTGGTGGTAGCGGGAGTGGCTATGGAGCGATCTTTACGGCAACGAGCTGCGGAGGAACGGGAGCCAGCGGAGACGAGCCGAATACGGTCGTTCCGCAGGCAAGCGTAAACTGGGCCGGTGCGATTACTCTGACTGCCGACACGGTCGTTGCAGGATATGGAGAATTCAAAGTTTCCGGTGCGCTGAGCGGTGCCTATACACTGACGCAAAAAGCCGGTACGGTCGGCAAAGTGACGATTGCTTCCTCCAACAACACAAGTAAAACACCGAATGGAACACAGATATCGGAACTGCTGAAAACTACATACGGAGATAACAAGCCGGAGGATACTATCTATGTCGGCGCGAACGAAGAGGCAGTGCTGACGGGCACCTACTTGGACGCAAATGTCACAGGAGGAGTGCTTAAGGGCAGTGGTACGCTAAAGGGTAACTTGTGGGTGACGAAGTCCGCACAGGTTGCTCCCGGTATGAGTCCTGGCTGCCTGACCTCAGACACCCTGCAGCTTGAAGGCACGTATTTGTTCGAACTTGGCGGAACCGAGGCATGCACGGGCTACGATCAGCTGAAGGTGCTAAATGGCGCTAATACGGCAGACGCGGTTACGATCGACGATACGAGCGCAATGCTTACCACCTCTCTTTACGATAAGTTTGTTCCGAAGAAAGGCCAGACGTTCGTCATTATCGAGCAGGGTGGTGATAAGGCGGTTAAGGGGACCTTCAAAGACCTGCCCGAAGGCGCGACATTTACGCAGAACGGCGTCGTCTTTAAGATTAGCTATGTAGGCGGCGACGGCAACGATGTCACGCTGACGGTCCAGAATGTACCGGGTACGCCTGACACGGGGTTTGCGCTTGTTGCTGAGCATCCGGTGCTTTCAGCGGCTGCCATCTTTGGTATTGCCGGCGTTATGCTGATCCTCGCTCGACGCAGTGCTAAACTGCCACGCGGCATAAAATAAAAAGGTAAAAACTATGGCACATGAGCGGCTGACGCTCGACAATCCTATTTTTGCTCAGACACTGCGGCAACCACGCCGCAGTGTTCCTGCGTACCAGCCTCGTCCGACGCATCCTCAGACATCTCAGGATATGATGTTTGTCCGATCGCATGCAATAACGAGAAGTCCGCGGCGTGACGATGGGATCCCGCAGCCGTCAATCTCGCCAGTCCCCCGCGTGCAGAGGGGCCAACCCCCAGCCCGTGTGCCCGTAATCGCCGCAGCCGCAACGGAGCCAAAACTCGCCACCCAGACATCTATCAAAAAGTCCCGACATAGTGTACGCCGGTTAATCCATACTCCGGTGGCGCTCTACGTCTTGGCGGGACTCTTATTCGCGGCCGGGGGGTATGTCGCATTTACGGCACTTCGCACGGAGGCCCATGTAAAAGCTCAGGTGACGCAGCTGCAAAAAACCGCGGACAGCGAGGCGAGCGACACGCCGACCACCGAAAAGCCGAGTGAGGCTGCGGTGCGGAACTATACCGTGGCCCCGGCGCTCGCCCGCTATCTGGATATCCCGAAGCTCAACGTCCATGCCAGAGTCGTGCCGCTTGGCATAAAGAGCGACAACACTCTTAAAGCACCGCGAAACGGGTATGATGTGGGGTGGTACGACGCGTCGTCGCGCCCCGGCGAAAACGGTGCGATGCTTGTCGACGGACATTCGAACGTACTGGGAAAAAACGCGGTGTTCGCGAAACTGAGCAAACTAGTAGCGGGAGATAGTGTTAAGATTACACGAGGAGATGGCACTGTACTAATCTACCGCGTCCGTACGGTGACCACACTCGACGACGACAAAGTGAATATGTCCCAGCTTCTTGTGTCGGCCGACACCGCCAAACCGGGACTCAATCTTATTACCTGCGCAGGGGATGTTATCCCTGGTACACTGCACCTCGACAAGCGGACGTTCGTGCAAGCCGTCCTGGAGTAACCGTCTTCAAATAACCTAATTGAGCGAAGCGAACGAGGCGACAGCCGAGCTTCAGGGGGAGGACGTTTCTTTTGAATTTATTTCAAAAGGAATGTGGAGGGGCTAGCCCCTCCTGATTTTTTCGCGTTGACGATGAGTGTTTCCGCAGCGTATGCTATATGGTAGGTACGGGAGTTTTTTAACAGACTTGTACCAGTTTGTTATTTATTTTATGTCAACTTGTGTCCAGGGTGGTTGCTCTGAGGTAAGCTGCTAGAGAAGTGAAAGCGATGCGGCGCGTTTCGGCAAAGGCTTGGGCCCAAATGAAAGGAAAACAAGATGGAACTATTAGTTGCAGTCTTGCTTAGCATAGCTGGACTCGGCGCTGGCTATGGCGTGAGCAATTATCAGCATAAAAAGAAAGCGGCTGATGCTGAGAACAAGGCCGAAAAAGAACTTGCTAAGGCGAAAAAAGAAGCCGACCGGCTGATCGACGAAGCACGCAGTGAAGCGCACAAGGTGCAGGATGCTGCGCGCCGCGACGAGCAAAATCGACGTAATGAACTGAAAGATCTCGAAGACCGTCTGGTGCAGCGTGAAGCCGCCCTCGACAAGAAACTCGACGAACTTGATAAACGCACCGAAAAGCTCCGCGCCGGTGAGGACGAAGTCGAGGCGCTGAAAAACGAAATCCGTGACATCCGCGTCAAGCAGCAGGAAAAACTTGAGAAAATTGCAAAACTGGGCAAGGCTGAAGCGGCCGAAAAGCTCATGCAGATGACGGAGCGGGATATCCGGAATGACCTGACCGGTCTCGTCGCGAAGTTGCAGGGTGAAGCAAAAGATATGGCAGAGGACAACGCGGCGGTGCTTATCGCCACTGCCATGGAGCGTATGAGCAGCGAGGTGACTGCCGAACGCACCATCACGACCGTGAAGCTTGAAGACGAGGAAATGAAAGGCCGTATCATCGGCAAAGAAGGCCGCAATATCCAGGCGCTCCAGCGGGCGACCGGTGTCGACATTATGGTCGATGATACTCCTGGCTACATCGTACTCAGCTGCTTTGACCCGGTCCGCCGCGAAGTGGCGCGCCAGGCGCTCGAGCTGCTGCTCAAAGACGGGCGCGTCCATCCGGGCCGCATCGAAGAAGTCGTCGAAAAAGCCCAGAAAAACGTCGAAAAAGAAGTTGTCCGTGCCGGTGAAGATGCTGCGCGCGAAGTTGGTGTCATCGGTGTGCCGAAAGAGCTTCTGCATCTGCTCGGTGAGCTGAAGTACCGCACAAGTTACGGTCAGAACGTTCTCAAACACTCAACCGAAATGGCACATATGGCCGGCATGCTCGCCGAAGAGCTCGGCGCGAACGTCACGGTGACGAAATACGCCACGCTATTCCACGACATGGGCAAGGCCCTCACGCACAAGATGGAGGGCAAGCACCATCACATCAGCGGCGAAATGCTCCGCAAATATGGTGCTCCCGAAGAAGTCGCATTGGCTGCCGAGCAGCATCATGATGATGTCGAGGCGACGACCGTCGAAGCACTTATCGTCCGTGTCTGCGATGCCATCAGCGCCGCCCGTCCGGGTGCGCGCAACATCTCGGCTGAGAACTTCGCGGAACGCATGAAAGAGCTTGAAAACATCGCAAACGGCTTTTCGGGTATCGAGAAATCATACGCCATCAGCGCCGGCCGCGAAGTACGCGTCTTTGTGAAGCCACAGCAAATCGATGACCTCAGTGCTATCCGCCTGGCCCGCGACATCGCGACGAAGATCGAGAGCAGTATGAACTACCCAGGCACCATCAAGGTGAACGTCATCCGCGAAACCCGCGCCATCGAATTCGCCAAATAAACTTTGCGATGAAGCCGGAAATCGAAGCGAAGTTTTTGAATGTAGATTTTAACCACGTGCGGGCGAAGCTGCACGAGCTGGGAGCGGAGTGCATGCAGCCGATGCGACTCATGCGACGCAAGAACTTCGATTATGCCGATGCCCGGCTCGAGGTAATCGGCGGCTGGATACGAGTCCGCGATGAGGGCGACAAGGTGACGCTTGCCTACAAGCAGCTCGACAGCCGTGATATCGACGGCACCAAAGAAGTATCGGTCGAGGTGAGTGATTTTGATGATACAGTCGCATTGCTCAAAGCGGCGGGGTTGAAGCAGGCATCATACCAGGAAACGCGTCGTGAAAGTTGGGTATTGGACGGCGCGCAAATCGAGCTCGACGAATGGCCGTGGGTCCAGCCTTTCATAGAAATCGAAGCAGCGGACGTGGAGACACTGTATGCCGTCGCAGAAAAACTCGGGTTCGACAAGGCGGAAGCATTGCACGGCAGTGTCGAGATCATATACGTGCGCGAGTATGATGTGACAGAGTCAGAGGTAGACGCCTGGCCGGAAATCACATTTTCTCCTCTACCCGATTGGCTCGCTGCAAAACGAAAAAATAGCTAGTGTATTCTCTATATTCTCAGGTGTGTCATGCTGCACAATGTATAGTATGCCGGCTATGTAAGCTGGTATACTGCTTGTGTAGGAAGGGCAGCGACATGCTTAGCAAAAACATAATTCGATTCTCGCGATTCGCTGTCATTCTTCTTTTGGCATGGAACGTTCTAACGGGTACCGCCGTGGCCGATACTTACAACGTGAATGCGTCCGTCCCCTACGAGGCGCCAACGCAGGCGGCGACGGTCAACATACCTGCGAATGCCACGGTATCTCATACTGTGCAACAGACTCTTACCGGGACGTGCCAGGTAAAAAATCCACCGACTATCGTTTCTGTTTGGCGGGGGAGTACCGTGCTCGGCTCCACGGAATGCGTAGCAGGCAGCTTCAGGCTCGCCGTTATGCTGCAAATCGGACAGAATACCCTCATCGTACGCACGGCAAACGCGAGCGGAGTATATGGGCCTGACAGTAGTGGATTCACTCTTACGGTAGAAAAACCAGCCCCGGTGGAGCCGCTGCCCCCCGGTACGCATCAACCGACGACGGCAAC
>DAIPYY010000035.1:0-8515 GCA_036782475.1 Candidatus Saccharimonadota bacterium | reverse complement strand
GGTCTCTCTATGGGCAGTAACGAGACAGTGGATACAGATATCCATCGTAAGATAACTCAACTACAGACCTATGAAGATTGTGAGCTACTAGTTATTAGTAGTGATAAGTATCGTACTTCATTCATCGAAAACAAAGAAGCGGTGGCGTTCATCACTTCCGCCAGAGGCGCGTACGACACAGTTTCTAATGACGAACCATTTTATCGTTTTCTCAGACGCGTAAGAGTGCCTGCCAGTGGCATTCCCGCTTCCGTGGCCGGCTGGTTGGCTAATACATTTATGTACGGCCCAATTCCTACGGAAGCATTCGTCATAAGTGCACTGACGTCTACACTCGCTGCGACCATCAACGTCGGAAGACGAATGAAGCAAGACTACAAAAGAGGGATGGCCATAAAAAACCTGTTCCACGCGGGCTGGGAGGAGAGGGAGCTATTTTATCCACGCACTGATGCGCAAGCAGCCGAATGGTCACCTATTGAATTCAGCGACAGCGAAAAGATTTCAATAGACGGAGATAGGAGTGAAGAAAATTGGCAAGTATGGCAATTCGGTGGAGAAAAAGAACTAGTCTACGCACAATGGATGCTTGATTCGTCTTTCGCGGTCAGTATTACTCCTCGGAAGCTATTCCTCGGTATCCTTGATACTTTTCCAGATGACAGGGCTGAGCTATGGGAAAATCGTTTGCGCGAGGATATGGTATTCTTTCGCTCTGAGCTCGATGGCATCAAGCGGCTCAATGATGAAGATACGCTTCTGACCGAAACTGAAGATTTTACTGGGATCAAAGACGAAACAAAACGAACAAAAATACAGCAAGCTATCAAAGGCGCTGAGGCGCGCATGGTCGTGAGGACATTCGATATTCTTTCTGTCCTTCGAGAAAGGGAGCAAGCCCGGCAAGCCCGCGAACGTGCCCTAGAGCTTGAAAAAGCAAACCAAGAAAATGTCGCAATATATGATTCTGTCGGACGATGGGCGCAGACGGAGACATACCCGGCGGAAACCCGCCGCGATATCCAAACCTTATTGAACGGGGCAATAGGTTTGAAAGACGATTTCATAAGCAAATATGGTACTGAAAATGGACTTAGGGGAATCGTAGAATTCGATGCATATACTCGCCGTGCCGTACAGCTTCTGTCCGAAGGGGCCAGTTTTGACCATATTTATGAGGGTATGGTCAATAAATTCGGCGAAGCAGTAGAACGCGGCCAAGATGTTGAGCCGCAGTATGCCATAGTCATCCCGCCTTTGGAGGATTTCCAGCGCCTATATGCTCCGGAGCATGAGCAGAGACCTGTTGGGGTGTTTGGTGAGTTATATCCGAACGCGTTCTATCAGCTGGCGGCTTCAATGCCGAGCGAAGCGACGTCAGAATCGACCGAAGCCGATCTTCGTTAATGCGGTATCAAAGGTTAATATGAATATTCTAAAATCATATTGACAAAATGGTTATGTTTTGCTATGATGATATTGTTACATCCTAACAAATATGAAAATACAAATCATGAAAACCGTCCGCCGCATCAGCCACATACACCTACACGTAGGCATGTGGATCGCTATCGCGGCCGTTATTGTCACCGCGCTCCATACGAGTGCCGAGATGGTCTACGCGCTCTACGGCGTGCATCCGCAGGGCGAGGTAGGGAACTCGACGTTCCGCGAAGCCCGTGAACACGAAACCCATACCGGTCATGCGCAGATCAGCATGGCCCGCCGCAACTATATCGGGGGATCTTAAGAATGGGTAAACTTATAGACTTCGAAACAGGCCATGAAATCCGGCCGACTGCATTTGGCAATCTGCTCGCAAGTTTTGATAAAAAAGATGCCAGCGTCGCCTGGAATAAGCTGCCAAAAGCGGTACGGGCTGGTATAGGACTTGCCGCCACGGCTGCCGTGATGGTGCCGTCGGCTGCCATCATCAGTTCATATGAAGCAAATAAAGATGCCGCGGCGCACCCGGAACAAGATAGCGTCCTGTGTCTCCCCGAGTCGTCATTTACTGCCGAGTCGGGCGACACACTGAGCGAGAAGGGCGAAGACCGCCTCAAGGAGCTCAAGACCGAAGCGAACGAACAGGATGTCCCTCTGGATAGTGCGACCGGCGCACAAGTGCGTGAATATCAGCTTGCTAACGAACTCCTGAACGGTACGGCCGGTATAGAACGGGGAACAGAGTATAAACTAGGCAGGGTCTGCGTGGTCGCTGCCGAGGACGGAACGCCGCAGTACGCAGTTGTTCAGAAGTAGACCTGTGGATAAATCAAACGAATAAAGAATAGTCAGATGGACTGTGGAAAAGTGGTGTAAATGTCACCACTATTTTCATAGAATGTGTATTGCAGTGGGTCACGGTGGGTAGTAGACTGAACTCAGTGGGTAAAAGTAGGTAGCCCATCAAGGGAAACTTACCCTAGAAACAAAAACAAAACTCACGCAACTTAAAACAACCCAATCCAAATGACACAGGTGGACTATTTTCAGCGAAAACTCGATGATAAGCGGCGGTTAACCATACCGGCCGAACTTCGCGATACTTTCGCTGACGGCGCAGTCATCACCCGTGGATTTGGTAAGTACCTGCACCTCTATCCAAAAGGTGTCTGGGAGAACCTGGTAGAGCCTCGGCTCGAAGGGGACATCCTGGACGAGCGGACAGCCGACCTGAACGTGCAATTTCGGATGGGGAAAGTCGAGCAGTCGCTTGACGGCAAACAGGGACGGATCACATTGGAGCAGCATTTGTTGGATTACGCTGGCATTACGAAAGAAGTTTCGGCAGTCAGCGTCGGCAAATATTGGCGGATCATGGCGGTCGAGCAGTAGCGGGCTCGAAGATGCGGTTCATTAACAATTAGGCGTGAAAAAGACGAAAAGGGCAGCATAACGTTTGCATTCGGTCCGGAATGGGATCGGAGCCATAAAGATGGCGGGCAGGCGTTGTAATCACCTATTCGATAGTCAGCAAGTGGATGCTCGAAGGAACCACTCTAAAAAAGCCTTGGTTCATTCCATTAAAACACCTCCCAAAACTCCACCTCACATAAGTCTCTCAAACTTAGTCGCTCGGGAAGTAAGAAGTTACAAGGATTTTTTAAATCCCGTTCTACGAACAACATTACTTCTACTCATACGGCCCGAGTGACAACCACAAAAACAAAAACATTTGAAAAAACAAAAAGCTGGCTATCGATTAGGTGATTGTAACAAACCAAAAACAAACACCAAAACAAACACAAAAAGTGCGACATGCACAAACCCAAAAACATACCACATACACCGGTACTGCTGGATGCAGTGCTTGAGCTGGCCGCTCCGTCGGCCGGCGAGTCATATCTCGATGTGACCGCCGGTTATGGAGGGCACGCATCGGCGATCATCGAGCGGACGGGCGCCCCTGAAAAGGCGGTACTTGTCGACCGGGACGCGACGGCTATCGCTGCATTGCAGCCTCTGGCCCGGAAAGGCGCCGTATGCGTGCACAGTGACTTTTTGGAAGGCAGCAGGCAATTGGCCACCGCCGGAAGAAAATTCGACATCGTGCTGGCGGATTTGGGCGTGTCATCACTGCACCTTGACAGGGCTGAGCGGGGATTCTCGTTTAGCAACAACGGTCCGCTGGATATGCGGATGGATCAACGTACCGAGCTTACGGCCGACGTAATCGTCAATACGTATAGTGCCGCCGATATCGAAGACATCTTACGCCGTTACGGTGAAGAATGGCGGGCGCGGACGGTGGCGGCGGCGATTCTGGCCGGCCGGCCGTTCCATGACACGGCAAGCCTGGCGGAAGCTATCAAAAAGGCCATACCGGACAAGCGCAGCAAAATCCATCCTGCGACCAAAAGCTTCCAGGCACTCCGCATCGCCGTCAACGACGAATTGGGGCAGCTTGAGACAGCTCTGCCGCTCTGGCTCGATATACTCGCTCCCGGCGGAAGACTACTGGTCATCAGCTTCCATAGCCTCGAAGACCGGGTGGTCAAGCAGGCCTTCGCCGATGTCAGCGGCGACAGGTATGACGCCAGCTTTCGGCTGATAACCAAGAAGCCGGCAACAGCTGACAAAACCGAAATCGTTTTCAATCCGCGTGCGCGCAGTGCCAAACTTCGCGCCGTAGTAAAAATAAACAAAAAGAAAGGGGAATCGCTCAATGCCAATACGCATCAAAAGTAATTCCCGAACCTACAAAGTCCACGTCCACGTGAGATAGTAGGGTAAAAAGGGCAACTGCCGCTTCAAATCGGCAGTTGCCCATCAGAAACCCGTGAATGTCTGCGAACAGCGGCGAACAGTCGCGAAGCGGGTAGGGATTCGTCCAATAAAAACAAAACAAACATAAAAATATGACATATTCAAACACAATCGCCCTCGGGCGCCAGCACCAGGCAGTACCGCGCAATCAGAACTCGGTATCGTTCCGTGTGACCGACAAGCGGCTTGGCCCGGTGAGCAATACGATCGTGCTCATCGTCCTGGCCTGTTTGCTTGGCTTGCTCTATCTGACGCAAGTGACCAAGACAAACACCTACGGTTACGCTATTCATAAGCTCGAAACCGAACAGACATCGCTGAAATCGGAACACGACAACCTGAGCGCGGCCTCGGCACGCCTCCAGTCGGTGAGCCGCGTGCAGAATAGCCAGGAAGCGAAAGCGCTTGTCGCGACCGCTCCGTCGGGAAGCGTACAATAACGCCCGAGAAGTGGCACAGTTGTCCATAAGCGGTTATACTATAGGTGATGGATGCTTCTGATTCTGATGGCTCGGCTCGTTCGGTAGTGCGCATACGTATATGGTATGGCGCACTTGCTGTTATATTCGGGGTATTCGCGGTCCGGCTATTTTACCTGCAGATTATCAAACATAATACGTATGCCAAGCAGGCCCAGTCCGGCCAAATACGCGAGTACGAAGTGGATGCCGACCGGGGGACGATTTACGCGCAGTTGGGCGACAAAACGGTGCCGCTCGTCGTCAACCAGAAGCTGTATACCATTTATGCCGACCCGAGCATCATCAAGCAGCCGGACAAGGTGGCGGCCGATATCGCACCGCTCATCGGATCTTCTGAAAGCAGTGTTAAGCAGTCGTTGCAGCAAAAAGATCTCCGCTATGTCATCCTGAAGAAAAAGGTCAGCAGTGACATCAGCAAAAAAGTCCTGGCGCTCAAGTACGCCGGTGTAGGCTCGCAGGAGCGCAATTACCGTTCGTATCCGCAGGGAACGGTGGCCTCGCAGCTGCTCGGTTTTGTGAACGACGATGGCAAAGGCGAATATGGGCTGGAGCAGGCGCTCAATAAAGAACTCGCCGGTACGAAAGGCCAGCTCAAAGCAGTGACCGATGTCAACGGCATCCCGCTCGCGGCGAACGGCGACAATCTGCTCACGCAGCCGGTCGCCGGCGAAAACATAACGCTGACGGTCGACCTCGGTATGCAGACGCAGGTGGAACAGATAGTAAAAAGTGCCCAGGAGACGAACAAATCGAAAAAAGTCGGCGCTATCGTCATGGAGACCAGCACGGGGGCGATAAAAGCGATGGCGAATTATCCGACATTCGACCCGGCGAACTACCAGGATGTCGATGATGCGTCGCTGTTCCAAAACGCGGTGGTGACCGAGCCGATCGAACCGGGCTCGATCACGAAAGTCCTGACAGCCGCCGCCGCGCTTGACAGCGGGGCTATTACGCCGACGTCGAGCTACTACGATCCGGGCAGTTGGACGCTTGACGGCTACAAGGTGACGAATATCGCTGAAGACGGCGGTCCCGGCAACCACAATGTGGCCGACATCCTCAACATGTCGCTCAACACCGGTGCCACATGGATGCTTATGCGCATGGGCGGCAGCGATAGCAAGATCACCGAAAAAAGCAGGGAAGCACTGTACGATTATTTCTCGAACCGCTATAGGCTCGGCAAGGAAACCGGCATTGAGCAGGGGTATGAGGGAGCCGGCTATATGGTCGGGCCGGCCGACAAAGACAACGGCATCACTATCACGTACGCCAATATGGCGTTCGGCCAAGGATATAGCGCATCGGCGCTGCAAATGGTATCGGCACTGAGCGCCGTGGTGAATGGAGGGACGTATTACCAGCCCCGGCTTGTCGCCGCCCGGGCGCTTGCTGACGGTACGGACAAAAAAGAAGAACCCAAAGTACTGCAGCGTAACGTTATTTCCAAAGATACGAGCAAAGAACTGCGCGAACTGCTTGCCTATGTCGTCGCAGGGCACAAACGATATCCCGGCATGAGCTTTTCCGATAAGTATCAGGTCGGTGGCAAAACCGGTACGGCGGAGATCGCGAAGAGCGGGGGCGGGTACCGCGAAGACCTCTACAACGGGACGTATATGGGCTTTGTCGGCGGCGATACGGCGCAGTATGCCATCATCGTCTACAATTACGAGCCGCACAGCTATAAGGGGTATGCGGGCGTGGGGACGGCACAGCCTGTCTTCGCGCAAATTGCCCATATGTTGATCGATAACTACGGAGTGACACCGAAGACGAAGTGACGTATACTATCTCATAGCAAATATTACAAGAAAGAAACACCTCACATGATACCCGATATGCTCGTCATCGACATTCGCACCGCACTGCTGTTCAAAATGCTGCTGCTCGCTATCATCGGTTTCGGGCTCTCCATGCTCCTCACCCCGCTCTATACGACACTTGCATATCGGTGGCAGCTCTGGAAGAAACCGCGCACCGAGACGCTGACAGGCGAAAAGGCGACCATGTTCATGAAGCTCCACGCCGAAAAGCACAAACGGCATATCCCGACGATGGCGGGGGTGATCTTCATCTTGGCGGTGTGTATCGTGACCTTGAGCTTCAACTTCGTGCGCGCGCAGACATGGCTGCCACTCGCGGCATTTGCCGGTGCGGCGGTAGTAGGGCTTATCGACGACATTATCAACATCAGGGGGAAGGGTACCGGCAAGGCGGGGCTGCCGTCACGACTCAAATTACTGCTCATCACCCTCGTTGCGACTATCGGCGGCTGGTTTTTCTACTACAAACTCAATATCCATACGCTTCAGATTCCCGGCATCGCGGGCGGTTCGCTTGATCTGGGGTGGCTGATCATCCCGGTTTTCGTCTTCGTCGTCGTGGCAACGGCCAATTCGGTCAATATCAGCGACGGCCTGGACGGCCTCGCGGGAGGACTCGCGACGATAGCGTTCGGGGCTTATGCCGTTATCGCGCTGCTCGACAGCCGTTATGCGGTCGCAGGCTTCTGTCTGACGATAGTAGGCGCGCTGCTTAGCTATACATGGTTCAATATATTCCCGGCACGCTTTTTCATGGGTGATGTAGGCTCGTTCGCACTCGGCACGGCGCTTGGCGTCGTCGCGATGATTACCGACACGGTGCTGTTACTGCCCATCATCGGTGCGGTGTTCGTCGCCGAGACCGGTTCGGTACTGCTGCAGACCGCTTCCAAAAAACTACGCGGCGGCAAAAAGATTTTCAAAGTTTCCCCAATCCACCATCATTTTGAGGCCATCGGATGGCCCGAGACGAAAGTGACGATGCGGTTTTGGGTGCTTGGAGCCATTTTCGCGGTACTCGGCATCGCGCTGTTTATACTAGGAAGATACGCTTAGGAACAAGGGCAAAAGGTGGCATATACAAACGCACGTGACTGGTCGACAAGGGGCCAAAACCGCCCGCAGCCAGTAGCGGCGGCCCGGCGGCATCGTCCCGACTACCTGATTCTCATACTGACGCTCATTTTACTGACTATCGGGCTGATCCTGGTCTATTCGATCGGTCCGGCCCTGGCGGCGACACGCGGTGGCACGAACAACACGTATGTTACGCGCCAATTCATTGCTGTTTTACTTAGTGCAGTGGCATTTACTATCACGGCGAAAGTACCGCTGAAATTGTGGCGGAAATGGCAGTGGGCCATCCTCGGCCTGGCATTTCTGGGGACATTCATCGCGCTGCTGACGCCGGTCGTACCGGAGTACCCGGCACATCGCTGGATACGGCTCGGCGGCCTGTCGCTGCAATCTGTCGAGGCGATGAAATTCGCCCTCTTGCTCGCCGTAAGCGGCTTTTTGGCAACGCAGGCGAAGCGCGGCGAGATAGCCATAAGCAAAGCGACGTTGTATCCGCTACTCGCGCTGTTAGTGGTCGTCGGCATCCTGATAGCCGGTGTCCAGAGCGATCTCGGTTCTGTGGGCGTAATCGTGGTGATGATAGGGACGCTGGCCTATATCGCGGGTTTGCCGATGCGCCGCATCGCTCTTATCGGCCTTATCGTCGCGGTCGGCACGGTGCTGCTCGTTTCATCGACCCCATATCGCCGGGCCCGACTTGCTGCCTACCTCAACCCATCGGCAAACTGCCAGACTACCGGATATCAGGCCTGTCAGGCGCTTGTCGCCATCGGATCCGGCGGCATGGCCGGTCTGGGGGTAGGGAAGGGCGCCCAGGCGTACGGATACCTGCCCGAAGCACAGAACGACTCGATTTTT